>JBGOYP010000022.1:0-16588 GCA_041479785.1 Candidatus Aminicenantia bacterium
CCGTTTGGAATTATTTAAGACTATCCGGTTGAGCTAGATGACCGCATTGTCCGTCGTCCCGCCGCCGATATCAACGATCTTGTTGCCGGTGGGCTCGGATTTGGGCTGGTCGGCGCCGACCGCCGCCGACATCGGCTGCTCGACGAGATAGACTTCCGTCGCCTTGGCCCGCATGGCGACGTCCTTGACGGCCCGCCGCTCGACCTGGGTGATGCCCGTGGGAATGCCGATGACGATCCTCGGCCGGAGGAGGAAGCCGCGGTTGTTCGTCGCTTTCTTGATGAAAAAATCGAGCATCTTCTCCGCGATCTCGAAATCGGCGATGACGCCGTCGCGCATCGGCTTGATGGCCAGGACGTTGGCCGGGGTCTTCCCGAGCATGTCCTTGGCCCGTTTTCCGACAGCCTCGACCTTCCCGGTCTGGCGGTTGACGACGACGATCGAGGGTTCCTGGATAATGATGCCCTTCCCCTTGAGAAAGACGAGGGTGTTGGCCGTTCCGAGGTCGATGGCAAGATCGCAGAAGAGGCGGCTTTTGATCCAGCGAATAAGGCCCATGATGATCCTTTTTTTCCTTGAGAACAAATTTTTAACACAATTCGGGCCCCGGCGCAAATGGTCCCCCGCGCCTCCGCATTCGCTCGCTTGACTTCGCCTCGAGAATTCACATATACATTACCCATTCGCAAACGACAAAGGAGACGTGGATGAGTCACCAACCCTTCGTTCCCGAAAAGACCGACATGAGGGAGTTTTCCTTCAAAGCCCTGCTCATCGGGCTTGTCCTCACCGTCATCCTCGGCTCGGCCAACGCCTACCTCGGCCTCCGGGCCGGCATGACGATCGCCGCGACCTACCCGGCGGCCGTCCTCGGCATGGCCGTCCTCAAGCTCTTGAAAGGCTCGATCCTCGAAGAGAACATGGCTCGGACCGTGGGCTCGATCGGCGAATCGGTCGCCGCGGGCGCGATCTTCACGATCCCGGCGTTTCTCATCGCCGGCGTCTGGACGAAATTCAACACCGTCGATGCCTACCTTAAAACGTCCGCCCTCCTCTTCGTCGGCGGGCTGCTCGGGATCCTGTTCGTCACCATCCTCCGCCGGGTGATGGTCACCGACCCCGAGCTGACGTTTCCCGAGTCCGTCGCCGCAGCCGAGATCCACAAAGCCGGCCAGAAAGGCAGCGCCGGCGCCAAACACCTCTTCCGGGCAATGGGTTTGGGCTCGCTCGCGTACGCCCTAGGCCAAGTCCAACTCTACGCCGCGAGCAAGGATTTCATCATCAAGATCGGAAAGATCGGGGCGAGTATCGTCCGGCTGGGCTCCTCGAAAACGTCAACCACCGTGGACGTCGGCGGCACGGTCGTCGTATCGGGGCCGGGGATTTTTCCGGCTTATCTCGGCGTCGGATACATCATCGGCCCGCGGTTGGCCTCATTGAACTTTGCCGGCGGCGTCCTGGCCTGGGGACTGTTCGCCCCGCTCTTCATGTTCTTCCTCGGGCCCGAATTGATCGCCAAATTCTACGGCCCGGGCGTTGCCATGGCCGATGTCGCATGGGGCGACATGGTGACCAACGTCTGGAAATTCATCATCCGGCCGATCGCCGTCGGCGGCATGCTCGTCGGCGCAGGTTATACGCTTTTCCGAATGCGGAAAAATCTCGCCGCCGGGATGAAGCGTTCGTTCAGCGACGTGAAAAAAGCCGCGGGCCAGACGACGGCGGTCTCCCGGCTCGATAAAGACCTGAATATTAAAGTCGTCATGGGCGGACTGGCCATCACCTTCGTCCTGATGATCCTGGTCTACAGGATTTTCGCGGGCGCCTTCCTGCCGGCCCTGATCGCGGCCATTGTCATGGGCGTGGCCGGCTTCTTCTTCGCCGCCGTCTCGGGCAATCTCGTCGGGACGATCGGCTCGTCCAATAACCCGATTTCGGGCCTGACCCTGTCGACGCTCATCATCGCCGCGTTGCTCATGGTCCTCGTTGGCGCCGCGGGCGCGAGCGGCGTCGCCGCCGTGCTCGGCGTCGCGGCCGTGGTCTGCGTCTCCTCGGCCGTCGCCGGCGAAATGCTCCAGGACCTTAAAGTCGGACATACCCTCGGCGGAACGCCGTGGAAGATGCAGGTCGGCGACATCTTCGGAATCCTGCTCTCCTCGCTCGTCATTTATTTTCCGCTCATGGTTCTCATCGGCACCTACGAACTCGGCAGCAAGGAACTCTCGGCGCCCCAAGCCGGGTTGATGGCCGCCTTGGCGCAGGGGATCGTCGGCGGCGAAATGGCCTGGCCACTGATTATCGTCGGGATGCTCATGGGCTTCGCGTTCATCCTTATCCAGGTCCGGTCTCCCATGCTCGTCGCGGTCGGCATGTACCTTCCGCTCGAAACGACCTTTGCCATCTTCTGCGGCGGCATGATAAAAGGAATCATCGATAAATTGAAAATCATGAGTCCGGCGCAGAGAGTTCGATTTATGATAAAACTTTTAACATTTAGTTTTTATGCTTACCTGGCGGTAGTTTTCATCGAACTGATAACGACCATTCCCTTTGGTAAAAAAATTTCGGTAGAAACGTTGATTATCCTCTTTATCTTATTCGTCGCGTTTTCTCTTTTTTACCTTTTCGCACGGCTTATCTTTAAGGCGCAAAAAAGCCGTTGGATGCATTGGTTTAAGCGTTCGCTTCAGAAAACAGAACCCCTCAATGCCGCGCAAAAAGCGCGCGTCGAAAACGTCGGTATCCTCCTCGCCGCGGGCTTCATCGCCGGAGAGGGGCTCACGGGACTTCTCCGGGCGCTCTGGAAATTTCTTTTCCTACAACATACCCTCCACACCGATATCCCGGCGATCTTCAAGGAGCCCAGCTATCTCGCCGGGCTGGCCGTCCTTGCTCTGATCGCTTTCTATCTGATCGCCGTCCCGTTGAGGAATGCCGGCGCCGCCGACGAGCCGCCGCCGCCGTCGGCCGTGATTTAGCGCTTCGATCCTAGAGGGAATGGCCCATGGCCATACCCTATTTTGTTTGTGTTTCGTATCCTTGAGGCAGACGCTCCGCCCGGGTTTCGAGTGCGTCAGCGGTCGCTTAGAAAGGCTATCCCTCGAAACACGCTCGTGGCAAGCTCGAAAAATCCAAAGCTTCGTACGTCCGCTCGACCCGGACCGCGATGGCCGAAATCAGCCGAAAGAGTCCGGCCGGAATAACGAGGACGGCCGGCGACACGTCGTCTTCGTAGAGGTTCGTGCGAAGATATGCCGGTGTTTCGCGCGAAAACCACAGTTCGGCCTCCCAAGTTTTCTCGTCGAAGTGGACGGTCTCGCGGACGAGACCGTCTAGCGCGAACCGAGGGCCGGTGACGACCTCGGCGAGAATTCCATCGCTTGAGATGTCGGCGGCGGCGAGGCTGGCATGCATTCCGAGACACCGACCGCCGAACGCCAGAACGCGGACCGAGAACACATAACCTTCGAGGCGCGACTCCACATAAGCTTGAAGAAGCCGCGGGTCATCCTGTCCGTTATGTCCGGCGAGGTCACCGAGAGTCCTGACGATTTTAAAACCGCGGCCGCCCCGGCCGAGGCGCCGTTTAAGAACGACGGGCCGGAATCGGGCGAGAAACGCTTCCGCGGTTTTCTCGCCGCCGGGACGAAACGGCTCCGTCGCCGGCAGCGGCGCGATATCCCGGAGGACCTGATATTGGACCCATTTGTCTTCCAACCGGAGCGCTGATGGAATCACCTCGGGCCGGCCGCCGTAGCCGTCAATCCAAAGCTTGAACGGTTTGAGGCTTTCAAGGAACGAGAGGGACTCCAGATACGACGAAAACGGTAGGCCGTAAACGGCGCGCGATGCCGTTTCGATTTGAGAAAATATATCCGACGGCCGGCCATGGCGGACGCGGTGGATCCGGTCGATCTCGGTCGCTCCCCCGGGAAGTCCGATGTTCACGTCAACGACGAACGGTCGCCGTTCCAGGTCGACCAGAAAATCGATACCGAGATACATCCGTCTCCGTCCGCCGTTATCCATTTAAACATAGGGGACCGCGCAGCGGCAAGTCGCGGGACATATTCGCCGCCGGCCCGCGAACCGTTTGAACAATTCTCGCAAATCCTTTAAAATTTACACGGACAACGAACATGGCTGTACGAGATATTCTTAAGATCGGACACCCAACCCTGACCCGGAAGGCCGACCCCGTCGACACGATCGACGACGAGCTCCGGGCCCTCGCCAGGGACATGATCGAGACCATGCGGGCCGCGCCCGGCCTCGGGCTTTCGGCGCCGCAGGTCAACGTCAGCAAGCGGCTCATCACCGTCGACCCGTCCACGGCTGATAAAAAGGCCGACGTCATCATCCTCATCAATCCCGAGATCATCTTCCGCGAAGGAAAGTGCGTGCGGGACGAAGGCTGCCTCTCCGTGCCCGACGTTTACGAGAAAGTGGCCCGGCCGCAGAAAGTGCGGGTCAAAGGACTCGACCTCGACGGCCGGGAACGCGAGATCGAGGCCGCCGACCTTCTTGCGCGCACGTTCTGCCACGAGGTCGACCATCTCGACGGCAAGCTTTTCATCGAATGGTTGTCCCCTCTCAAGCGAAATCTGATCAAAAAAAAGTTTCGTAAGGCTGAGACGAAAAAAGGATGATGCGCGTCGTCTTCTTCGGCAGCCCCGAGGCCGCCCTTCCCTCCTTCCAAACGCTTTTGGACAAAGGCCACCGCGTCGAGCTCGTCGTGACCCAACCGGACCGGCCGTCGGGACGGGGCAGAAAGCTGCAGCCATCGGCGGTCAAACGGTTCGCCTTGGACCATCGCATTCCGGTCCTCCAGCCCGACCGCATCCGTAAGGACATCGCGGCGCTGGATGCCCTCCGTCGGGTCGCCGCCGACATCCACGTCGTCGTGGCGTTCGGTCAGATCCTCCCTGACGCGATTATCGACCTACCGGAATACAAATCGGTCAACGTCCATTTTTCCCTTTTACCGAAATATCGGGGCGCGGCGCCCGTGGCCTGGGCCATTCTCAACGGAGAAGCCGAAACCGGGGTGACGATCTTCCGGCTTAACGCAAAGATGGACGAAGGCGATATCCTGGCCGCGGTCGCGACCGAAATCCGGCCGGGAGAGACGGCCGGCGACTTGGAAACGCGGCTGGCCCGGCTCGGCGCTGGCCTTCTCGCAGACAGCTTGGAGCGCATAGATACCTTGACCCCCGTTCCCCAAAATCACTCAATGGCCACTCTCGCGCCTAAGCTCGGAAAAGAAGACGGCCGTTTGTCCTGGTCCGAGCCGGCCGGCCTGGTCGAACGTAAGGTCCGGGCGTTCACGCCGCGGCCCGGAGCCTTCACCGCTGCCCATGGGCGAAGACTCCTTATCCTTCGAGGCCGGGCGCTGGGGGCCACGAGGCAAGGGCCGGCCGCGGGAGCCGTGACCGGGATCGCCAAAGAGGGACTCGACATCGCCTGCGGGGACGGGTCGGTCTTCCGGATCGAACGGCTCCAGCCCGAGAGCCGGACGGCGATGGACGCCTACGCTTTTTCACTGGGGGAACGGATCACGGCCGGAACGGTATTTGGCTGAAAATATCCCGAACGGGATTAATGCTCTTCCAGAATGTACGAGTACGGGTTGACCGCATTGCCGTTGATGCGGACTTCATAATGGACGTGCGGTCCGATGGATTTTCCGGTGCTTCCGACTTTGCCGATCTCGTCGCCCCGTTTCACTTTCTGGCCGACCCGGACGGAGGTCTTGCTGAGGTGGCCGTAAAGCGTCGTGATCCCGCCGCCGTGATTGAGGATGATCCAGTTTCCGAGAAGGCCGTCTCGGTTCACCTCCAGGACATATCCGTCGGCGGGCGCGATGACCGGATTGCCGAATGCGGCGACGATGTCCAGCCCGTAGTGGAATGTCCGCATTTTCGTGAAGGGGTCGATCCGATAACCGAACCCGGAAGACGGCCAGCCCCCGGCCGTGGGCCAGATCGTGGGCATCGACGCCAATCGCGAAGCCTGACTATCGAAGAAATTGGCAAGCGTGTCTAGGTTTTTTTGGACGTCGTCGGCTTTCTGCTGCATGTTCTGGAGGTTCGCCGTGGAGAGCTGCGGCGGCGCTCCCGATGGAAGCGCCTGGCCGTCGCGCGGATAATCCCCGACGTTGAACCGGACGGTCCCGTCGGTCGCGACGTCGGTCGTGATCCCGGCCATGACGTTGAGCTTCTTGGCGTAATCCTCGAAGCCTTTGACGCGTTTTTCGAGGACGTCGATCGTCGTCTCGTACTTTTGGATCGTCTCTTTCTGGTTTTTGTTCTCGGTCAGGAGCGATCGATAGCTCTGGTGCGAGAATTGGATCCGGAGATAGTCCGCAGTGATCCCCAGGAGAATGAGGCCGACCACGATCCCGCCCCACAAGGCCGTCTTGACGACCCGTTTCGATAACGAAAACGTCCTCGAGGAGGACCTCGTATGGGGGATGACGATCAGCGAGAGAAATTTCTTCTTCGCCATGACGCGTCTTATTTCGTCTTCTTGATTAACACAAGGTCGAAATCGATGTCAAGCGATTCTTTCGGCCTTCACGCTTTCCTTATCCGCAAAGAACGGACCCGCCGTTCACGCTGAGGATGGCGCCCGTGATGTGCCGGGCGAGGTCCGACGCGAGAAACAGGATTGGCCCGGCGATGTCCTCGGGCGGCGGAATTCTTTTCAGGGGGATGGATTGGCGGACGCTCTCCCGAAAGGCCGGGTCGGCGAAAACGTCGGTGCACATGTCGGTGTCCACCCAGCCGGGCGCGACGCAGTTCACGCGGATATTCCAAGGTGCGAACTCCACAGACCAGGACTTTGTCAAAGCGTTGACCGCACCTTTGGTCGCGGCGTAATGGGAATGCAGCGCTTCGCCCCGGATTCCCGCGGTCGAACCGACGTTGATGATTCCGCCAGAGTTCCGCTTTTTCATGTGGGGAACGACGGCGTTGGTGAAATAAAAGACGCTGTCGAGATTGACCTCGATCGTTTCCCGCCAGGCGTCCGCGTCGCCCGAACCCAACTCGAGATAGGTCCAGATCCCGGCGTTGTTGACGAGGATGTCGATCCGGCCCCAACGCCGGACGACGTCCTCGACCATGGCGTCAACGTCATTTTTTCGGGAGATCTCGGTTTTATAAATCAGGCACTCCCGGCCTTTGGCCTCGACCCCGGCTTTCACCTCGAACGCGGCCTTGTCCCGGCATTGATAATTAATCGCCACGTCGCTCCCCGCTTCCGCGAATAAAAGCGCCGCGGCGCGGCCGATCCCGCGGGAGCCGCCCGTGATCAGGGTTTTCCGGTCCTTCAGCGAAATCATGGTCCCGCTCCTTCGCTCCTCGCCGCCTTACGCATACTGGAGGCTGAAATCCGTCATCTCGTCAAACTGAAGATATTTATAGATTTCGGCGGCGAACGGCAGAACTTTCTCGTTCATGACCGCGAAATATTCATCCGGCTTCGGAAGTTCGCCCTTCAGCGCGGCCAGGGCCGTAAGTTCGGCGGAACCGAGATAGACCCGGGCGCCGTCCCCCATCCGGTCGTCGAAATTGCGCGTCGACGTCGAAAGAATGGTCGCGCCGGGATGGACCCGAGCCTGGTTGCCCATGCATAACGAGCAGCCCGGGATCTCCGTCCGCGCCCCGACCTGGGAAAAAACCGAGTAAAGCCCTTCTTTTTTGAGCTGGATCTCGTCCATCTTCGTCGGCGGCGTGATCCAGATGCGCGTCCGGGGATAAGGCGCCTTTTCGAAAATGCGCGCGGCCGCGCGGAAGTGCCCGATGTTGACCATGCACGAGCCGATAAAGACTTCATCGATCCGGTCGCCGGCGACCTCGGACAGGAGCCGGACGTCGTCCGGGTCGTTCGGACAGGCTAGAATCGGCTCTTCGACCGCGTCCAGGTCGATCTCGAGGACTTCGGCAAATTCGGCGTTCGCGTCGCGCGTGAGAAGGACGGGTTTGTCGAGCCAGGCTTCACAGGCGGCGATCCGGCGTTGGAGCGTTTGAGCGTCCCGATAGCCTTGGCCGATCATCTTCTTCATCAAGGCGATGTTGCTTTTCAGGAATCGAGCGACGTTCTCCGGCTTCAGGGCGATGGCGCACCCGGCCGCGGAACGTTCGGCCGAGGCGTCGGTCAGTTCATAGGCCTGTTCCACGGTCAGAGATTCGAGGCCCTCGATCTCCAGAAGCCGGTCGTTGAAGACATTTTTTTTACCTTTTTTGGCCACGGTCAGAAGGCCGCGTTTTAGGGCGAAATACGGAATGGCGTTTACGACATCGCGCAGCGTGATGCCCGGCTTTAAAGACCCATGGAACCGGACGAGAACGGTCTCATACATGTCGAGCGGCATGAAGCCGAGGGCCCCGGCAAAGGCGACCAAGCCCGACCCGGCCGGCAGGCTGAGGCCGATCGGAAAGCGCGTGTGGGAATCGCCGCCCGTGCCCATCGTGTCGGGCAGGGTCAGCCGGTTCAACCAGGAATGGATGACTCCGTCGCCGGGCTTGAGTGAAACGCCTTTTCGCTCGATGACAAACTGGGGAAGCGACCTGTGCGTTTTGACGTCGGCCGGCTTGGGATAGGCGGCCGTATGACAGAACGATTGCATGAAGAGGTCGCACTCGAATTCGAGACAGGCCAGCTCCTTGAGTTCGTCGGCCGTCATCGGGCCCGTCGTGTCCTGGGAACCGACCGTGGTCATCTTCGGTTCGCAGGCCGTTCCGGGCAGGACGCCCGCGGCGCCGCAAGCCTTGCCGACAATCTTCTGGGCGAGGCTGTAACCCTGGCCGAGCTTGGGTTCGGGATTCCTGACTTTGACGAAGAAATCCGCCTCGGGTTGGCCGAGCACAACCCGGGCTTTATTGGTGAGGGCCCGGCCGATGATGTAATTCAAACGTCCTCCCGACCGGAATTCGTCCTGGAGCGACGCCGGTTTTAAGGACAGCTTGGATATCGTCGCACCCGACGCGTCCCGAATGATATGGTTTTTGAAATCAAGGACGACCCGGTCGCCGGTCTTCATCCCGGTCACATCGAGGTCCCCGATCGGCAAGCCCCCCGAGTCCTCGACCGTGTTGAAAAAAATCGGCGCGATCTTGCCGCCCAGGACGACGCCGCCCCGCCGCTTGTTCGGGACGAACGGGATGTCCTCGCCGATATGCCACAGGACCGAATTGCAAGCAGACTTGCGCGACGAGCCCGTCCCGACGACGTCGCCGACGAACGCGACGCGATGGCCAGCCGCCCGAAACGCGACGATCGTCTTGACGCCATCCGGAAAACGCGTCTGTCCCATGGACATAGCGTGGAGGGGGATATCGGGCCGGGTCGAGGCGTGCTTGGCCGGGGAGAAATCGTCGGTATTGGTTTCCCCATCCACCTTATAAACCGTCAGGATCATCGTTTCGGGGAGAGCGGGCCGGGCGAGGAACCACTCACCGTCCGCCCAGGACTTGAGGACGCTTTGAGACAACGGATTTTTTTTTGCGAGGGCGACGATCGCGTCGAATGCCCCGTAGACTAATATGATGTTTTTCAAAGCCCCGGCCGCTTCCCGCCCCAGGTCCCGGTCCTCAAGGCACGCGATCAGCGGATCGATGTTATACCCGCCGAGCATGGTGCCCAGCATGAACGTCGCTTCTTGTCGGGACACCTCGGGCGATTTCACGTCGCCGCGAGCGACCTTTGCCAGCCAGTCCGCCTTGACCTTGGCCGCCGGGTCGACGCCCGGCGCCACCCGGTTTTTGAGAAGGCCATGCAGGACCGCGCCCTTTCCGTCGGGTGGATTCTCTAAGAGCCGGCAGACATCGAAAGTCTCCTCGGGATTCAGCGGCAGCGGCGGGATCCCCAACGTTTTTCGTTCGGCGTCGTGCCGGAAATAGTGGTCGAGCATCATCGTCTCCTTGCGGGTCCGCCTCAATGCGCGCCCGCGAAAATGCCTTCTCAGTGTAAAGATGTCGAATGGCGATGTCAAACGATGTTGGTGTTGATTTTCTTCCGGGATTCGGATAGAATGGCTTTTCTAAATTCCCAAGAAAAATAAAATGCGGAGGGTCCTGTGATTGACAAAATCGCTATCGAACGCGCCAAAGACCATTTCGCCAACCTGTTAGAGATCCAGATGCAGCGGATGGAGCGGATCAAAGCCGCTCCGGATTGGATCGACTATAGCAAGATCTCGCCGATCAAGATCGGCATCATCGCCGGCGACGGCATCGGCCCCTATATCGCCGGCGACGCGAAGCGCATCCTGACCTTCCTCCTCAAGGACGAGGTCGCCAGCGGCCAGGTCGTCATCAAGGATATCCAAGGCTTGACGATCGAGAACCGCTCCGCCCACAAGAAGGCCATCCCGGACGATGTCCTGGCCGAAATTAAGAAATACCATATCACCCTGAAGGGACCGACGACCACACCGCGCAAGGGCGACCCCTGGCCGAACATCGAGAGCTGTAACGTGGCCTGCGAAAAGAGCTCGACCTCTTCGCCAACGTCCGGCCCGTCCGCATTCCCAAGCAGGGGATCGACTGGATCTTCTTCAGAGAGAACACCGAAGACCTGTACGCCCTGGGCCCCTACGGCATCGAAGTCGACAAGGATATCGCGATTGATTTCCGCCTCATCAGCGCCCCGGGCGCCGACCGGATCTGCCGGCTCGCGTTCGAACACGCGAAAAAGAACGGACGGAAAAAAGTGACGTGTGTCACAAAAGCCAACGTCGTGAAGACGACCGACGGCCGATTTCTGGAGAATTTTTACCGCCTGGCCAAGGAGTACCCCGGCATCGAAGTCGACGACTGGTACATCGATATCATGACCGCCAAGCTCATCGACGAAAAGAGGCGCCGGGACTTCCAGGTCCTGGTCCTGCCGAACCTCTACGGCGACATCCTGACCGACGAGGCGGCGGAGTTCCAGGGCGGAGTCGGTACGGCCGGCAGCGCTAACATCGGAAAACAATACGCGATGTTCGAGGCCATTCACGGCTCCGCGCCGCGGATGGTGACCGAGGGCCGCGCTCCGTACGCCGACCCGTGCAGCATGATCCGGGCGGCGGCGATGCTTATCGGCCATATCGGCCATACCGAGAAAGGCAAGGCCCTCGAGATGGCTCTTGACATCACCGGCCAGTATGAGAAGAAGATGACGATCACCGGCCGGCCGACGGGTGCGACCGGAGCTGCTTTCACGGACTACCTCATGGACTGGATCAAGAGTCCGAAGCTCAAGGCCACCTGGGACGGGTATGTGAAAGGCTAATCCCTGAGCTTGGCTCAGCGATAAGCGGCATAAATTTTAAGCTCAAAGGAGGCATATCATGAGGAAGAAGATCGCCCTGATCGGCGGCGGACAGATCGGTCAAAATCTCGCAATGTTGGCCGCCATGAAAGAACTCGGTGACATTGTCGTCTTGGACGTCGAAGCGTACGTGAACCCCGTCAAAGGCAAAGCCCTCGACCTGATGGAAATGGCGCCGCACGGCAACTATGATGCCAGCATCACGGGGACATCGAACTATGCCGACATCGCCGGCTCGGACGTCGTCATCGTCACGGCTGGAAAGCCCCGCGAGGCCGGCATGACCCGCGAGGACCTGCTCGCCGTCAACATCAAAATCATCACCGATGTCGCCCATGGCGTGAAGACTTACGCGCCCAAGGCGTTTTGCATCATCGTCACGAATCCGCTCGACGCGATGGTCTACGCTTTCTACAAGCTGACGGGCTTTCCCAAGCACCAGGTCATCGGCATGGCCGGGACGCTCGACACGGCCCGGTGGCGGGCCTTCATCTCGATGGAACTCGGGTTTTCGGTGACCGACATCGCCGGCACGGTCCTCGGCGGCCACGGCCCCGACATGGTTCCGCTCCCGAGGTTGACCACGGTCGGCGGCGTTCCCCTGGCCGAAATCGCGACAAAGGAACAGATCGATAAGGTCGTCCTCCGGACACGGGAAGCCGGCACCGAAATCGTGAAGCTCTTCGGAAAGGGCTCCGCCTTCTTCAGCCCCGCCTGGAGCGCGATCATCATCGCCGAGTCCTATTTGAAGGATAAGAAACGGCTTCTTCCCTGCGCCGCGTTTTGTGAGGGAGAATACGGCATCCACGGTCTATTCCTCGGCGTCCCGTGCCTGATCAGCGCCAAGGGCATGGAAAAGATCTATCAGATCAAGCTCACGGACGAGGAAAACGCCCTGCTTCAGAAGACCGCCGTCGGTGTGAAGAAGACCGTCGAAGAAACGAAGCTGTAGGTCAACGATGCCGTGGACGGGCCGTGCTTCGGGGCGCGGCCCGTCCGCGCTGAACACGGAGCCTGTGACCACGGCGTTCCGCAGTGTTACCCGGGAGGCGAGATCCGCGCGGCCTGAGGGCTGGCTCAAGGTTGATTTTCACGCTCACACCGCCGAAGACCCGAAGGACATCATCTCCTATTCGGCTCGGGAACTGATCGACGAGGCCGCTCGACAGGGCTTCGATGCCTTGTCCATCACGAATCATGACGCGCTCCTCTTCGACGGCGCCCTGGAGCGCTACGCCGCGGCGCGGAACGTCCTTCTCCTTCCCGGCGTGGAGGTCACCGCGTCCGGATGCCACATCGTGGTCGTCAACCCGCAGTTTATCCCCCGCCCGCGGGGATACGAACTCCGCGATCTTAAAATCCTCAAGGCCGACGCCAGCCTCTTTATCGCACCCCACCCGTTCTTCCATCTATTCAAGTCGCTCCAGGACAAGCTCTTCCTGGTCCTTCCTCTGATCGACGCGATCGAGTTCACGTGCTATCACAACCCCCTCTTCAATTTAAACAAAAAAGCGGTCCGGACGGCGAAAGACACGGGAAAACCGCTGGTCGGCAATTCGGACAGCCATAATCTCCGCCAGTTCGGCAAGACGTACACGCTGGTTCAGGCCGAAAAGACCGTTCCGGCGATCATCTCCGCCGTGAAAGAAGGGCGGTGCCGCGTCCAGACCGAACCCCTTTCGCTCTGGACGCTTCTCCGGATCATCGTCAACTTCGCCACGTTCGAAAAAATACGGCGCCTGATCGACCGAAAACGGAACGACCAATGAAACCGCGGCGGCGAGTCCCTTGCCGGCTCCTTTCCTTCAGCCCGCGAATGGGTTATAACGATCTATGCCGGGAAGGAGGTGTCTTCATGAAACTGAGTTTTAAACGTATCGTCCTCGTCCTCCCGGTTCTGGTCATAATCGGCGCGGCGCTCGTCGGCCAACAGACTCCGTCAACGACGCTTTCCGCGCAAAACATCAAAGGCCCGCTCTATTTCGTGACAGGCGGGAGCGGCGCCAACTGCGGCTTCTTCATCGGCGCCCAAGGTGTCGTCGTGATCGATGCCAAGATGACGGCCGATTCCGCCAAGCAGATGATCGCGGAGATCCGGAAGATCACGCCCCTGCCCATTACTCATCTTATCATCACGCACAGCGACGGCGACCACGTCAACGGCCTGGGGGGATTTCCCGCTGGACTCGAGATCATCGCTCACGCCCAGACAAAAAAAGACATGGAGGAGGCTTTTCAAAAGGACGCGGCTTTAAAGCCGCTCTTAGCCTATCTCCCGAGCCGGACATTCACCGATGATTTCGACCTCAAAGGCCTCAGAGAAGAAATCCGGTTGCTGCACGTCGGCCCGGCCCATACGAGCGGCGACGCGATCGTTTATTTCCCGGCCGAGAAAGTGGCCTTCGTCGGCGACCTCGTCTTTCTCGGCCGCGACCCCCTGATCCATCGCCAGAAAGGCGGAACGTCGGCCGGCTACGCGAACGCCCTCCGCAAAATGCTCGACCTCGACGTGGACACCTATCTCGCCGGCCACAACGACCCCCTGACCAAGTCCGACCTTCGCGGCCTTTTGACATCGCTCGACGACAAGACGGCTAAGATCGGGGACATGATCAAGCAAGGGAAAACGCTCGACGAGATCAAGGCCGCCTTCGGGGTCCAGGACACACCGGGCCAGCCCGGCCGCCGCTGGCCGAGCCTGGTTGAGGTGATATACCGGGAATTGACCGAGAAGAAATGATGTCCCGTCCGCCGCGGCGGCCCGCTACGACGTGAAATAAAAATAATCGTACACGAACCGTGCGATCTTGGCGATGACCGCCTCGACGTCGGCCGTCTCGGCCGTGAAATCCTTCGAAAAAATCGTCAGGACGAGATGGCCCGCTCCGTCAGGTAGGTAAACAATACCGCAGTCGTTCACGGTCCCGGCGATCGTCCCGGTCTTGTGGGCGACGACTGTGTTCGGGGGAAGGTCCCCTTTGATTCGTTTTTCTCCTGTCTCGCATTTCAGCATGATCTGAAGGGCAAGGTCGCAGAGCTCCGGGTCGAGGATCTCTTTTTTATAGATTTTTTCGAGCAGCGCGTTCATGGCCGGCGGCGTTGCCGAATCCTCCGGATTTTCCCCGAATTTGACGACCGCGGCCTTAACCTCGTCACGCGTCCGGGCTCCCGACCGGAGCGCGAGGAAATCCTGGATCAGTTTCTGACAGGACCGGTTGACCGACAGTCCCTCGATCCCCAGGCTCCGCAAGCGCGCATTGACATTCGCCGGGCCGACTTTCTCGAGCAAAATATCGGTCGCCGAATTGTCGCTGATCATCATCATGAAGTGGGCCATATTCCGGACCGAAAGCTTGATCCCGGGCGCGGCCAAGCTTGAGATCAGGCCGCTTCCAAGGTGTTGGTCGGATTTTTGAACGCTGATCTCGTCGTCCAGGCTGAACCGGCCTTCCTTGGCTTGGTATAAGAGCTCAACGAGGACGGGCACTTTAAACGAGCTCGCGAGGGGGAACATCGTGTCCCCGTTCACGGTCAGGGCTTGGCCGGACTCGATGTGTTTGACCGCTATGCCGACCTTGCCGTCCAAGCCGCGGATGACGCGTTCGATCTGGGCCTTCAAACGGTCGAGGCGCGCAGGCGAGGACGGTGTCTCCTGAGGAAATGACACCGCGAAGCCGGCGGCGACGAAAAGAGCGCCCACTGCGGCCGCGAGTATTTTCTTGTTTGCGTCCATCGGAATGACCCTCCCTTTATTTTCGGCGGTCAACCGTTCCCGCCGCCTATTTTTTCGTCTCCGGCGACGGCGCCGGCGGCTTAAACATCAGGACGACGTCCTTCTCGGTTCCGTTCCTCAGGACCCGAAACTTCGTTTCCCCGCCCCAGCCGAACCGCGCCAGATACATCCGGATTTCGTTGGCGTCCGAGAAATCCTGCCCGTCGACGGACAGGACGACGTCGCCTTTTTCAAAATCCGCGCCTTTCGCCGCGCCGTCCATGGGCTTAGCCTCAACAATAAGGTTGGCCAGCCCATTGACTTTCTTGAAACCCAACCCGACCGAAGGGAAGCCGGGCTCGGTTTCCTCCGCCGTGCCCCAGACGTAATCGCCGAGGCTCCGGGCGACGGTCGCGGCCGGTCGCTCTTTCCCGACAAAAACTCCGATGACGGTCTTATACGGAATTCGGCTTTTTTCGAACGCCCGGCGATTGATGCCCAGGTTGTAGATCAAATGCCCCGAGCCGGCCAGGACGACGACGCGCTTCTGTTCCCGACGTAACGCCTCGAGCGCATTGGCCGCCATGACCTCGTCCCAAGCCGATTGGGACCGGTACAGCCCCTCGAACATCATGTCCAGTCCGGCGCCTTTCATAGCCGGAGGGATATCCGCGCTTTCGAAAATGGTCCGGATGAGCTGGCGGTGCTCCTGATGGTTCAGGTCGGGCTTCGGAACGAGCGATTTCTCGGCGTCGGACAAAGCGTCCCAGCCTATCATCCGGATCTTCGTGATGACGTCCTTCGGGGCGTTTAGTCCATAAATAGGGATCTTGTGGTCCTTTGCGAAGGCGAAGATCGCCCGGTAGAAACCGAAGTTGAAATTCCACGTCAAGTACCACTGCGATTCGCGGATGAACTCCTCCTCGGAAAGGATCCCGAGGCTCCATTTGTTGAGGACGTCCTGGGCACCCGCGGGGAACATTTCGAGGCCGAGGGCGAGGTTCCGGTCTTGTTCCCAGAGGGCCTCGATAATCCGCGCCTGCATGTTGTGCATCGCCAGCGAATTGTGCGTTTCGCCGACATAAACCAGCCGGCTGGCCTTCATCTCCTGAATCATTTTGGCGAACGGCAGAGCGGTCCCCGATTCGGCGGACACGATCTGACCGGGGACGATATCGACCGTCTTGTCTTTGAACCGCGGAGCTCCGATTTTAAGACTGAGCGATTTATCCCCGGCCGCGTCCTGCCCCGCCGCGGCGAGCGTCAAGACAACCAACGCGGCGGCCGATACGGCCACGAACCTCATTTTCATACGTCCTCCTCTACGATTTTGATTCGGCGCTCCCGTATCATAGCTTCGCTCCAAAAGCGAGTCAACCGAGCGCTCTCTTTCGAAAAAGAAGCCAATCGGACGGCTTTCGGACGGGGCCGGGCGCAAGCCGGTCCTCGCTCCTGAATCCTGTTGAATATCGTCCGGGAACGACGCGCCGCTTGACAAGGAGCTCTCCCGCCTCTATAGTTTCAGTGGAAAGGAAATGGAGGGAGCCATGTCGA
>JBGOYP010000023.1:0-16455 GCA_041479785.1 Candidatus Aminicenantia bacterium
CGAAATCCTTGACCCGGAACGTCCTCTCCGTATGAATATCCTCCCTTTCTTCCTCAAGTGAAGGGACAGGCCGAAAAGGATACAGCATCTTGAGAACGGCCGCTTTGTGTTCTTCGGGAATGACATAGACTTCGACGGGACCTTGAGGACCGTGTTCGATCCGGAGAGGAAACGGCAGCTTTTGCTCGGGCGAATCGATCTTTCTCATGGTTCGGGACCTCTTC
This sequence comes from Candidatus Aminicenantia bacterium, assembly GCA_041479785.1. GTDB lineage: Bacteria > Acidobacteriota > Aminicenantia > Aminicenantales > UBA4085 > JBGOYP01. The sequence goes on from JBGOYP010000023.1 coordinate 225, forward strand.
GATTATTTCTTATAATAAGACTTAGGGTAAAGAATTTCTTTCTCATGCGGACGAAAACGCGGCTGGTTCCGTTCGCCTCCCTTGACATTCTTAAGTCCCCGGTTTCTTGATTTCCAGACATACCGGGATTAGACTCGTCCCTAAAGAGGCGTCGGGTGTCACGATAGATGCGACGGGTAGGGATATGATCTGGCCGAAAGATCTCCGGGAGGCCGCGAGGATTCAACGGAACCTCGCTCGCCGGGTCAAAGTCAGTCCCCTAAAGAAAAGGCTTAAGGTTATCGTCGCGGTCGACGCGGCGTTCTCCGAAACGCGGGCTTTCGCCGCGGCCTGCATGTTTACGTTCCCGGACCTCACGTTGATGGCGGAAGCCATCGCCGACGCACCCGTGACATTTCCCTACGTCCCCGGATATTTGACGTTCCGGGAAGGGCCGGCGATCGTCGCCGCCCTCAAGCGTCTGACAACGCGGCCCGACCTAATCCTCGTCGACGGCCAGGGCATCGCCCACCCGCGCAGTATCGGCATCGCCTCGCACCTCGGCGTCCTACTCGACATGCCGACGGTCGGTTGCGCAAAGTCGCGGCTTGTCGGAGATTATGATGAACCGGGTTCGCGCCGCGGCGACTGGTCTCTTCTTGTCCGGGAGGGGAAGGTCATCGGAACGGTGCTAAGAACGAGGGATCGTGTTCGGCCCGTGTTTGTCTCGCCCGGCCATAAGGTCAGCATCGGCGACGCCGTCGAGATCGTTCTGGCCTGCGCCGCGCGCTACAGGATTCCCGAGCCGCTGCGCCGGGCCGACGCGCTGTCCCGGAAGGCGAAAAAGAGCTTCCGGATTATTTAAGGATATCGGGCGGGACCATCTTCGGCGAACGGCCGAAGATTTTTTCATAGAGCCGCAGATACACGTCCTTTCCGCCGAGAAGCATCGCCGCAAGCGGCATGGCTTTCCGCGCCGCGGCCGACATCTGCGCGGAAAGCTCCCTGATCTCCCATTGGGCGGTCGCGTCCTCGCGAAGCCGCGAGATGTGATAAAGCTCGCGGACATTGACTTTGAGCAAGACCCGGCGGCGGTGAGCGTTGGTCAGGACGTAATCGGCCGCGGACCCGACTTTCTTTTTCAACCGGTCATAAGCGGCGTCGGTCCGCTCGATGAGGACGGCGAATTCCGTTCCCGCGCCCGCCGCTTCGACAGCCGGCGGTACGGTGACGCCGAGCGCCGGGTCGTAATCCTGCGCCGTCAATGTCGCCATCCGGTGGCGTTTGAGCTGGGCAAAGCAGGATGCCGACAGGACAAGCTCGAAGGTCAGGGCGGCGTATTCGAATTCGCGAGGCGGGACATCATAGAATTCCATATGTTCGAAAGCTTTTTTCATAAGAGTTTTTTTCCCGGCCCGGGTCAGGCGTCCCAGGCGCGCCCGGCAATCCTTAAATGACAAACCCAAGGTCGTATGAAGCAACGCCGCCAAAATCATCTCGTCGCCATCCGGCGTGGTCTCCATGAGGCGGACAGCCGGTCCCGGCCGAGGCAACGCGCCGCGGACGCCGCGTCCGGCCGTCTCTTCCCAAGCCTGATAAGTCTTTGCGTCGAAATTGCTCGCTTCGGTGAATAGGACGATGGACGGTGCGACCTCGTTCGCGAGGTCGTGGAGTTGCCGGCCGAGCTCCCGGACCTCGGCTAGGCCGTTCGCCGCGAACCGGCGGATCATGAGCTCGAGCCCTCGGGCGTTGATCGTCAAGCCGAGCTGGCCTTCGGTCGCCAAGCTCACGGCGTAGCGCGCATCCTCTTTGGCCCAGCCTTCCAAGACCCCGTGCTTTTTTGGGTTTTCGGCAAGCTCGGGATTCCGGCCGAAAACCAACGGCCGCAGCCTCCGATACAATTGATGATAAAGAGCGTTCTGGGCCCGGACGGTCCGGACGAACAGCCGCTCTTCGCCCGCCTCGCGAATCTCCGCGGGAATAACGAAATCGTCCCCGAGCGTGATGTAACGCTGAGATTTTTCGGTGTAGGAGCAGAGCCTGAACCGCTCGATCGCCTCGATGGCCAGCCGGCTCGCCCCGAGGATGTCGAAGTTGAACACGGCGTGCTCGGCGACCGAATGATGGCCCATCCTGAAAATGATCGTCCGGTTCGACCGCCGCGCCTGTTCGACTTCATCGCGGGCCGCCCGTCGCAGCTCGCCGGCCGGACGCGGGTCGCGCGAAATGCGGGCGTAAGCCGCCGACAGGGTCTCGGGCGTGACGTCGAGCCGCGGCGGTCCGTGACGCTTGAGCTCATCGAGGACGTCCTTGTCGACGTTGTAACCGGCGAGGATGACGTTCATGGTCGTATAACGATAGGGAGTGGGAAACGATTTGTCAACGGGAAAAGGCGGCGTTCGCCGCGTCAAGCCAACGGGGCAGGCCGTTGATGAGGCTCTTCATGAGTCGCGCGGCGCGTTCGCGGAACAGGTCCAGGTTACCGTAGACATCGCTGCCGCTTCGTCCGACGATGTCGCTGACGGCGCGCAGGATGAGACACGGTACGCGGTTCCGCTTGGCCGTATAAGCGATGGCGCCCGACTCCCAGTCGGCGGCGACGGCGGCATACGTCCTGGCGAGGCCGGCGATGTCCTCCGGCCGAAGGTCCCGGTCGGCCGAAACCATAACCGCTTCGACCACAAGAACCGGGTACGGCGTCTTGAGCCAAGCGAGGTCGAGCGTCGTCGAATAATCGGCGATCGCTTCCCGGGCATCGCCCATCAGCTCGTAAATATCATAAACGACGGTTTTCCGGACGAGCAGGACGTCGCTCGGTTTGACCCGGCCCTCGAACCCTCCGCACGTTCCGAGGTTGACCAGAAGGGCGGGCCGCCAGCGGTCGATCGCGTATTGGGCCGACGCCGCGGCGCTGATTTTGCCCCAGCCACCGTGGAGATAGACGACGGCGCGTTTCTTGCCGGCGGCCGCGACCTCGGCGGTGATGAATTCTCCGAACGGCGATATCCCGGCCGGCAGATGCGATAAAAACTCACGGACCGGCGTCCATTCGGCGTCGGCCGAGACGATGACGACGGCGTCGGCAAGGACCGCGTCCGCGGAGGACGCCGAAGGCGTATAGAGAAACGGGACCGCGAGGACCGCAACGAAGGCCGCGACGGAAAATCCGGAACGGAGCGCTTCTCGTCTCATCCGTCCCTTCAACCTTTCATGACGCCGATCGGGACGACGCGGGCGACGATCCGGCCGAGGCCGACCTCGTCACTGACCCGGACGACTTCGTCGACGTCCTTGTAGGCGGCGGCCGCCTCTTCGGCTACGCCCTTCCAGCTCGTCGACAGGAGCTCAATCCCCCGCGCCGCCAACTCGTCCCTGATCCGCTCGCCGCGAAACCGGCGGAGCGCTTCCTGCCGGGACATAGCCCGGCCCGCGCCGTGAGCCGTGGAGCTGAAACTCAGGTCTTCGGCCTCGGCCGTCCCGACGAGGACGTAGGACGCCGTGCCCATGCTCCCGGGAATGATGACCGGTTGGCCGACGGCCCGATACGCCTCGGGGAGCTCGGCCCGGCCGGGCCCGAAGCTGCGGGTCGCTCCCTTGCGGTGGACGCAGAGCTCTTTTTCGACGCCGCCCACGGCGTGCATTTCGACCTTGGCCACGTTGTGGCAGACGTCGTACACCTGCCGCATCCCTTCCGACGTTCCGAGCACTCTCTTGAACACGTCGCGCACCCAGTGGGCGATCATTTGGCGGTTGGCAAAGGCGTAATTCACCGCCGCGCACATGCTCCGGTAATAGCTCCGGCCCAGAGAGGATTTGACCGGGGCATGGACCAGCTCCCGGTCGGGCAGATTCCTGACGCCGAACGCGTTCTCCATCGACTGGATGTAATCGGAGGCGACCTGATGCCCCAGGCCACGGCTTCCGCAATGGATCATGACCAGGACCTGCCCCTCGGCCCCGAGGCCGAAGGCGGCGGCCGCTCGGGCGTCGAAGATCCGGTCCACCTTCTGAAACTCGAGAAAATGATTGCCCGACCCGAGTGTGCCGAGTTGGGGAATGCCGCGCTCCATGGCCCGGGCCGAAACATCGTCCCAGGATGCGTCCTTCATCCGGCCGCGCTCTTCGGTCGTGGCCAGGTCGTCGGACGTCCCGTAGCCGTTGGCCACGGCCCATTCCGCGCCGCGCACCAGGACGTCCTTGAGGACGCTTTGGGTGAGCTTGGTCACGCCGCCCTTGCCGACGCCGGCCGGCACGTCCTTGAAGATCTCGGCCAGGAGTTCCCGGCGTTTTAGCGTCACGTCCGCCTCGGAGAAATCCGTACGCAGCAACCGGACGCCGCAATTGATGTCGTAGCCGACGCCGCCGGGCGAAATGATGCCCTCGTCCAGGTCGAACGCGGCCACGCCGCCGATCGGAAAACCGTATCCCTGGTGGGCATCCGGCATCACATAGGACATGCGCTGGATGCCGGGAAGGCAGGCGACGTTGCGGGCCTGTTCAAGGGTCTTGTCGCCGCCGACGGCGTCGACGAGCTTCCGCGAAGCGTAGATCCGCGCCGGGACCTTCATCTCGCCGTGACGGGGAATCTCCCAGATATTCTCGGCGACGCGCTTGAGCTCCATGCGGGCCCCTTACATGTCGACGACGACCTGGACGAGCCAATGGTCCGAACGCTGCTCGACCTTCATCTCATGATAGGTGATGGCCTTGACGTCCCCGTGGACCTCATAGCGGCCCGGCTCCCGGTCGCCGAGCAAGGCCGCCTGGCAGAGATATCCGGCGTCGGCGCTCAAAATCCGGACGTCCTCGACGGACGAAAGAAGAAAGCGTTTTGTTTCGGCGAGAAACAAAATGTCTTCGAGGAAGAGATACAGGAGTTGCTCGAGGTCGTGCCCCCGGACCTCGACGTCGAACGACCCGGCCGGCTCCACCTTTTCCCAATCCCACATCAGAGAAGCCAGGGCCAGGGCCGCGTTGGCGAACGCCTCTTCGAGCGTCGCGCCAAACGCCTGGAACTTGCCGTCGGCCGGGTGGTCGAGAATCGTGTAGCGGTCCATCCTCTCCATTATCGCAAAAAAATGGGACGGAGGCGAGTCATTCAAATCGGCCCGGGATCGTCGTTCCGCAGTTCGGGCAGCGGCCGGCCGCGAGCCTGTTCTCCTCGACCTGGAAACCCCGGCGCCGGAGGAGGGTTTGCGAACAGCGGGGACAGGCCGTGTCCTCCGCTTCGCCTATGACGTTTCCGATATAGACAAACGACAAGCCGGCGCGCTTACCGAGCACGAACGCGCGTTGCAGCGTCGCCATCGGCGTCGGCCGGACGTCGGTGTATTGATAGTCGGGATGAAACCGGCTGATGTGCCACGGGATGTCAGGGTCCACGGCGGCGAGGAACGCCGCGATCTCGCCGAGTTCCTCCTCGCCGTCGTTCATCCCCGGCACCACAAGAGTGGTGACCTCGACCCAGATGCCCAATTTTCGCATGAGACGGATGGAATCGAGGACGGGCGCGAGCCGGGCTCCGCAGACTTTTTTGTAGGTCTCCTCCCGGAACGCCTTGAGGTCGACGTTCGCGGCGTCGAGATAAGGATGGATCCTCTCCAAGGCCTCGGAGGTCATGAAACCGTTGGTCACAAAATTATTGCCCAGTCCGGCCGTCTTGGCCAGGACCGCCGTATCATAGGCATACTCGAAAAATATCGTCGGCTCGGTATATGTGTAGGAAATACTCCGGCAGCCCTGGGCGAGGGCGACGCGGACCGCGTCCTCGGGCGAAAGCGCCCGGCCGTGTCGGGCCGTCCCGCTTTTTTGATTCGACTGCGAGATTTCCCAGTTTTGGCAGAAGGGGCAGCGAAAGTTGCAGCCGGCCGTGGCGATCGAAAACGACGTCGTCCCGGGGAGAAAATGGAAAAAGGGTTTTTTTTCAATGGGGTCGACGTGGGCCGCAATGACCTCGCCGTAGGCGAAGGTGACGAGCTTGGCGTCGTGGTTCTCCCGCACGCCGCAGACGCCCGTCCGGCCGGCCGCGATCCGGCAGCGATGGGCGCAAAGCGCGCATTCGACCGAACCGCCTTCGAGCGGCCGGTAGAGCATCGCCTCGTGGACCATGGCGCGCCCCTACACCTTACCGGCCGAGGGACACAGCCGGGCGATTTTGCAGACGGCGCACTTGGGCGTGCGGGCCTGGCAGACGGCCCGGCCATGATTGACGAGCAGATAATTGAAATCAAGCCAATAGTCGAAGGGGACGATCTTGAGGAGGTCCTGCTCGATCTTTTTCGGGTCGGCTTGGCGGCTCAATCCCAGCCGGCCCGAAAGCCGCTTGACATGGACGTCCACGGCGATCCCCTCGGCCTTCCGATAGGCCGAGGACAAGACGATGTTGGCCGTTTTCCGGGCGACGCCGGGCAGGGTGATAAGCTCGGCCATCGTGTCGGGGACGCGGCCGCCGAAATCGTCCAGAATCGTCCGAGCGGCCCCGATGATGCTTTTCGCCTTGTTCCGGAAAAATCCCGTCGGACGGATGTCCCGTTCGAGCTCGGCCCGGTCTGCGGACGCGAACGCCTCGGCCGTCGGATACTTCGCGAACAAAGCCGGCGTGAGCTTGTTCACCCGCTCGTCGGTGCATTGGGCGGACAAAATCGTGGCGACCAGGATTTGGAGCGGCGTTTCGTAGGCGAGGGCGGTCCGGCTGTCCGGATAGCTTTTTTTCAGGATTTTAATGATCTTGAGAACGCGGTCCTTGACGTTGGCCATGGTGGTCTCCTCACGACGGATGCCGCGGCCCGAATTCCGCGGAACGCGGGTCCGGCCCCGTTTCCTTAAGGGCCGACGTGGAACAGGTCCTGTCCGACGTGAAAATCCTCGACGTCGAAATATTCCGGGAATTTCTCGAGCAGGTCGATCTCGGACTTGAGCATATAGAAATGGCTGCGTTCAACCCGGCCGAGATAATCCAAGGTCCTCCGGCTGTCAGGGTCTTCCATCCTCGGCTTGGAGCCGCGATAGAAGTCCTCAGCCTCTTTTTCCTTCTGCATGGCGAGTTTGAAGAGGTCAAGGACGGGCGTCCGGTCGTCCACGGCGACGGCGGCCTTCGGCCGGGCGGCGCGGTCCGGAACGACAAACGGCCGCGCCGGAAACTTGTCCGCGAAAAGGCGGATCAGGATGGCCCGGTGGCGGCCCTCCTCGTTCGCCAGGAAATCGAGCTTTTGTTTCAGGACCTCATTCTTAACACGTCCGAAGAGGGCGCGATAAATGTCCTCGGCATCCAGCTCGGCGCGGACGGCGATCGGCAGGATGTCCTGGGCTTTGAGTTTCGGGTCCAGGGTCATGGTCGGACTCCCTGTTAGAACGTGACGAATTTGGCCTTCGGGGTGCCGCATATCGGGCAGACGTCGGGCGCCTTGCCTTCTATGGTGAACCCGCAGACCGAGCAAACATGGACGGGGACGGCGTCCATGTCCTTGTTTTTTTCGACGGCCGCTCTCGCTTTTTTATAAAGCCCGGCGTGGACCTTCTCGGCTTCCATCGCCCGGAAAAACATCATATGCGCCTGTTTTTCACCCTGCTTCTCGGCTACGGCCATGTAGGCATCATACATTTCCTCGACTTCGAAGGTCTCCCCGCCGATAGCGGAAGCCAGGTTGGCCCCGGTTTTGCCGACCTCGCCCAGAGTCCGCAGATGGTTGGTGGCGTGGACCAGCTCGGAAAATGAGGTCGCCCGGAACAGGCGGGCGACATTGGCGAATTTCTCCTGCTCGGCCTTCTCGGCGAAAGCGGCGTATTTGACGTGAGCCTGGCTCTCGCCGGAGAGAGCGCCTTTGAGATTGTCTTCGGTCATCTTCTTCATGACGTTCCTCCTTAAAGTTTGACCATTTTTTCGATCGCCCCCCGCGCCCGGTCGGCGATCTCGGGAGGGACCGTAACGCGGTGGACCATCCGGTCCAGAGTCATGTAAACTTTCTTGAGCGTGATCTTCTTCATGTTGACGCAAAAGGCCATCTCCCGGGCCGGGAAAAAATCGACGTCCGGACGGTCTTTCTTAAGCCGGTAGATGATCCCCGGCTCCGTGGCGACGATGACGGCCCGGCCGTCGGTGGCCTTTGCTTCCTTGACCATTTTTCCCGTCGACAGGACTTTATCGGCCAGGTCGATGACGTCGGGCCGGCATTCGGGATGGGCCCAGACCTCGGCCTCAGGATGGAGGGCCTTTTTCTCGCGGATATCCCGGGCCGTGATGTTGTTATGGACGTAGCAGTGGCCGTCCCAGGGGATAATTTTTTTCTTTGAAAAGCGGGAGACATAGGCGGCCAGATTTCTGTCCGGGGCGAACAGGACCTCGTTCCCGGCGCAGCTTTCCACGACCCGGACCGCGTTGGACGAGGTGCAGCAGATGTCGCACTCGGCTTTTACCGCCGCCGATGTGTTGACGTAGCAGACGACCGGACGGCCGGGCCATTGTTTCTTCCAGGCGACGAGCTCCTCGGCCGTGATCATGTCGGCCATCGGACAGCCGGCCTGGGGGTCGGGAATCAGGACCGTCTTTGTCGGCGACAAGACGCTGGCCGTTTCGGCCATGAAGTGAACGCCGCAGAAAACAATCACGTCCTCGGCGACGGCCGCGGCCTTCTGGCTCAGCTCTAGCGAGTCTCCGACGAAATCGGCGACGTCCTGGACTTCGCCGATCTGGTAGTTGTGGGCCAGGATGACCGCGTTCCGCTCTTTGCGGAACTCGGCGATCCTGGCAACAAGTTCCTCCCGGCCGATGTCGTCGGTCATCGTCGTCGCGCTAACGGGGGATTTTTGCTCCGCAGCTTATGCACAAGGCGTCGGCTTTGTTCGTATAGTTCCCGCACTCCGGGCATTCGACGAGCTCGAGGTCGCAGTGGCGGCAGGAACAGACGTCCTTTAGCCCCTCGACCGGGCCGTCGCAATACGGACAGCAGCAGGATTCGTCATGGTCCGCGGCGGGGGCGGGAGCCGTCTCCAGGCCCGCGTCTTTCGTTCCGCCCTGGCGTTTCTTCCGATAATCCTGGATGGCCTCGTGGAGGGCGTCCGCGCCCAGGTTCGAGCAATGCATCTTGTTTTTGGGCAGGCCGCCCAGCTCCTCCGCGACCTTCTCATTGGTGATGGCCATCGCTTCCACGAGCGTCTTGCCGATGGCCATTTCGGAGACCATGCTCGAGACGGCGATGGCCGCACCGCAGCCGAACGTCTGGAATTTAACGTCGGCGAGGTGGCCATTCTTGACTTTGATATAGAACGTCATCATGTCGCCGCAGACGGGATTCCCGACCTGGCCGACGCCATCGGCATCGGCGAGGACGCCGACGTTGCGCGGATTCGAAAAATGATCCATGACTTTATCGGAATAGATCATGGGGTTTTCTCCTTCAAGAATTGAGTGTACAGCGGTGACATCTTCCGCAGCCGGTCAATGATCGGGTGAAAGGCGTCAAGGACGTCATCCACGTCGGCGGCCGCCGTGGTCTCGATCAAGCTGAATACGACCGAACCCTGGGCCGTCGCGTGGTCGAGACCCATGGCGAGAAGAACGTGGGACGCCTTGAGCGATTTCGATGTGCACGCCGAGCCGCTCGAGACGGCGATCCCCTTCATGTCGAGGCTGAGAAGCATCGCTTCGCCCTCGACGAATTCGACGCAGAAACTGGCGTGATGCGGGAGCCGGGACGTCCGGGAGCCCGTCACGAGAACGTGGCCGACCCGCGCCGGAAGGCCGTCGAGCAACCGGTCGCGGAGGGCCGCGGTCCGTTCCGCCCGTTCGGCCATCCGGGTCCGCGCGACGTCGGCCGCCGCTCCGAAACCAACGATGGCGGCGACATTTTCCGTTCCGCCGCGACGTCCGCTTTCCTGGATGCCGCCGTCGATGAGTGGCAGGACGCGTGTTCCCTTCTTCAGAAAGAGCGCCGCCGCGCCTTTGGGTCCGTAGAACTGGTCGCCCGCCAGGCTCAGAGCGTCCACGTTGAGCGCCCGGACGTCGACCGGGAGGCTGCCCGCCGCCGCGACCGCGTCGGTATGAAATAGGATGTTTCGCCCTTTGACGACCCGGGCGATCTCGGCCACGGGTTCGACCGTCCCGACCTCAGAATTGGCCAGCATGACCGAGACGAGGACGGTTTCCTTCGTCAGCGCTTTTTCGACGTCCCCGGGATGGACCAGGCCGGCGCCGTCGACCGGGACAAGCGTCGTCGTGAACCCGAGTTTCTCCAGGCTTTTTGCGGCGTTGAGGACAGATGTGTGCTCGACTGCGGAAAGGACGATATGCGTGCCCTTCGCCCGGGCGGCGAGGGCCAAGCCCTTGACGGCGAGGTTGTTCGCTTCGGAGCCCCCGGACGTAAAAACGATTTCGGCCGGGGCGGCGTTGACCAGCCGGGCGACGCTCTCCCGAGCGGTTTCGAGCGCCTCGAGCGCCGATTGCCCCTCGGCGTGCAAGCTTTGGGCGTTCCCGAACCGGTCATTTAAAAACGGCAGCATCGCGTCGAGCGCTTCGGGGAGAAGCGGAGTCGCCGCGATGTGATCGAAATAGACGCGCCTCATCAAAGAGCCACGACCTCCTTGACGCCGGGGACTTCTTTCTTGAGGATGCGTTCGATGCCCATCTTGAGGGTCATCTGCGACATGGGGCAGCCGCCGCACGCGCCGGTGAGCTTCAGTTTCACCACGCCGTCGGCCCCCACGTCGACGAGCTCGACGTCCCCGCCGTCCATCTTAAGCGACGGCCGGATCTTATTCAAAGCGGCTTCGATCTTCTCTTTCATAGTCGACTCCTTGATAAGGTCGCTTTATGATAATCCTCTCGGCGCCGTTTTTCCAGCGCCGTCAATTTCCTAGTATTCCTATATAATTATAGGAATTTGGGCCCCGTGTGTCAATGCCCCGTCGCGACCGGGAGCCGGCCTCGACGGGGCCGGGCACCCTTACGAACACTTGTTCCAGCCGCAGTTGGGGCAGGTCGGGCATTTCTCGTCCGGGAGCGTCGCGCCGCACTGCCGGCATTGGGATTGGAAGAAGTCCCGGGCGTGGTTTTTCACCGCGCCGAAATGTCGTTCGAGAACCTTGGCGATGGCGTCCGGGATCGACGTCACCAACCCGCCGTCGGTGAAGATCGGCTCGGAGCCGCCGATGCCCTTCAACTGGTTGACGACTTCCTTGGGGTCGACGCCGCTGCGCAGGGCGAGCGAGATCAACCGGCCGATCGCCTCGGCGTCGGCCATCGTCGAATAGCCGCTCTTCCCGATGCTCGTGAAAACCTCGAACGGTTTCTGGTTGAAGAACGTGATCGTCACGTAGAGGTTGCCGAACCCGGTCTTGATCTTGTCGGTGATCGACGACAGCGTGTCCGGCCGCTCCTGGGGCAGCCGCTTCTCCGCGGCGCCCTTCTTCGTTAAGACCTGGTCTTCGCGGCAGCCGTCGCGGTAGATCGTGATGCCTTTGAGGCCGAGGGCGTACGCCCGGAGATAGGCCTGCTCGACGTCCTTGAGGGCCGCCGCGTGAGGAAGGTTGATCGTCTTGGAGACCGAGTTGTCGACATGCTTCTGGAATGCGGTCTGCATCCGGAGATGGCCTTCGGGCGCGATCTCGTGGGCCGTGACGAAGTACTCGGGCAACGGCCGGCCGGGATTCTTCTCGGTCCACTCCCGGTAGGCCGGATGGACGTCCTTGATCTCCCCGTCGAGGATGTGGGACGTGAATTCGAAGGCGAAGACCGGCTCAAGACTCGACGAACAGCCGGCGATCCGCGAGATCGTCCCCGTCGGGGCGATCGTGAAGACGGTCGCGTTTCGCATTTTGGTGCCCCGGTACACCGACTTGGCGATGTTCGGGAACGAACCCCGAACGCGGGCGAGCGCCCGCGAAGCCTCGGTCGCTCGCGACCGCAGGAACGCGGCCAGCTTGTCGGCGAAAGCGAACGCCGGCTCGGAGTCGTATTTGATTTTCATCCGGATCAGCAGGTCGGCCCAGCCCATGAGGCCGAGCCCGATCCGCCGGTTGCCTTTCGACATCGCTTCGATCTCGGGCAACGGGTATTTATTCACATCGATGACGTTGTCGAGAAACCGGACGGCGACGTCGATGACTTCGCCGAACCGATCCCAGTCGAACAGGTCTTTCCGGTCCGGGGCGAAGAAGTTCGCGACGTTGACCGAGCCCAGGTTGCACGACTCGTAAGGATGCAGGGGCTGCTCGCCGCAGGGATTGGTCGCTTCGATCCGCCCCAGACCTTTCGTCGGATTGGCCCGGTTGATCCGGTCGATGAAGATGAGGCCGGGGTCGCCGATCGCCCAGGCCGATTCGACGATCATCCGGAAGACCTTGCGCGCGTCCTTGCGGTCGACGGTCGTCTTCAGGTAGGGGTCGAACATGGCGTACGATATCCCCTTCTTTACGGCCTCCATGAACGCGTCTGTGGCGGCGACCGAGATGTTGAAGTTTCCGAGGCTTTTGCCGTCCTTCTTCATCAGGATGAACTCTTCGATATCCGGATGGTCGGCTCGGAGAAGACCCATGTTCGCCCCGCGCCGGATCCCGCCCTGTTTCACGGCCTCGGTCGCCGCGTCGATGACCTTCAGGAACGAGACCGGACCCGAGGCGACGCCCTGGGTCCGATGGACGAAGCTGCCTTTCGGCCGGAGTCGGCTGAAATCGAACCCCGTCCCGCCGCCTTCTTTGTGCACTAAGGCCGCGTTGCGGACCGTCCCGAAAATCGACTCCATGGAATCCTCGATCGGCAGGACGAAACACGCGCTCAGGCACATCCCCCGCCCCGCCCCGGTGAGGGTCGGGCTGTTGGGAAGAAAATCACGGTTCATCATGACGTCGAAGAACAGATGCGCCCAACGGCGCCGGTCCCCCGGCGCCCGCTCGGCGCCGGCGATCGTCCGGGCGACCCGGTCGAACAGGTCGGCCGGGGACTTGTCCAGAAACTCGCCCTTTCCGTCCTTCAGGAAATATCGCGCTTTGAGAATTCGCAGCGCGTTCGGCGAAAACCCGTCGATTTCGGTCATGCGTCTGTCCACAGATCCCTCATTTTCACGACAAAATATATAGTATTACTATGATATAGCAATCGACCTCGATTGAAAAGCCCCCGTCGAAAAAAAACGGCGCCGCGCCCGGCCGCGCCGGTGCCCGGATTTTGAGAAGCACCCTTGTTGACCGCGCTCAGGAACTCGAGGAGGCCGGCCCCCTCGGCCGGCGTGATTAGACCTTCGTCATCGGCTGGTTACAGCAGAGAAGGACGTGTTCCTCCACGCAGCCGCACGCCTGGTCGACGACGACGCGATAGCCGCAGATTCCGCATTGCAAAGCAGGGACTTTCTTCGCTTGAACCACGGCTTTTTTCACCGCTTTCGCGGACTTGCCTGTTTTCTTTTTTACGATCTTGCGGGTCGCCATGACAACCTCCTCCCGGGTCAGAACTTGAACCCGGCGGCTAATAGAATGAGATTGGTCTTCGGTTTGAACTCTGTGTCGCCGAGATTAACTCCCTGGTCATTCGTCAACGATTTTTGGAGATTGGCCATGCCGATGTGATAACGGCCTTCAAGGACGAGATGTGTCCCGCCGAGCGGAATCGCGATCCCCCCGCCCAGGATAAGGCCGTAATCGACCTGGTTGAGGTTCTTCTTGACGTCTTCCGTCCCGGTCTGGGTCTCGCCGTTGGCCGTCGCCGTATATTTCGTTTTGGCCTGGAAGATGTAAGCGATTTCGCCGCCGCCCAGGACGAAAATACCGAGACCATTGGGATCATTGAGGACGTTGAATTTCAGCAGAATCGGGACGCTGATCTCGTCTAAATTCATACTAAAATTGAACGTTGCGGTCTGTTGGGTATCCGGGTCGGTGTACGTTCCGTCGAAAACCACGCCTTTCTGGAGATAGAAAACGTCGATCTCGAAACCCAGCTGGCCGCCGAACTCGACGCCGATGCCGCCGCCGAGACCCGACCGAGCTTTTCTGTATTTGTCGAACTCCTGCATATCCTGCGTAAGGTCGTACTTCAAATTGGCGAGGCTGTAGCCGCCCAGGATTTTAAAACCTCCCGCTCCCCCTTTTGAGCCGGAGCCCTCGGGAACGGTCTGCGTCTGCGTATTGGTTTGGGTGTTGGCCTGGGTCTGCTGGACCTGCTGTTGGATGATGATCGTCGGCGCCCCTTGTTCGCCGCCTTTCTTGACCTCCGCCTGCTGAGCACCCTGCGTCGGTTTCACACCGCCGGGGCCGACGACGTCGACGACGCTGGCGTTGATGAAGCCGGACATCGCCACCCCCTTGTCGTCGGTGACCGTGACTTCATACCAATCGCCGATCTTCTGACGCGACTCGAGCATGGTCCCGATCTTCACTTGCTTAACGATCGACGCGTTCATGTCCGGCTCGGACCGGACATTGGCCGCTTGAACCTTGACCTTCAGGATCGTCATCTCCTGGGCCATGAGGCCGACGGCGGCGAGAACGAGCACGGCAAGACATAGGACGGCAATGCGTTTCATATCCCCTCCATTCCGGTATTAATCATAGATCATTCCTTTTATGCCATGAAAATGGAGGAATTTCAATATGTTTTTTCGCGTCGCGGATTGGCTATCGGATGAGGCGCGGGAGAAGAGGGCTGATCCGGGCCACGATCTCGTAGGAAATCGTCCCCGCCGTCCCGGCCAATGTCTCGGCCGTGACGGATTCCCGGCCGTCTCGGCCGAGGACCGTCACCTCATCCTCGAGCCGAGCCGCGGGGATGTCGGTCACGTCGGCCGTAATGAAATTCATGGCGACGCGGCCCCGGACGGCGGCCCGCCGGCCGCGAATGAGGACGTGCGCCGCGTTGGATAGGCTGCGGGGATATCCGTCGGCGTATCCGATGGGGATGACGGCCAAACGCGCCGGGCGCGTCGTCCTGAACGTGCAGCCATAGCCGACGAAGGCGCCCTTCGGAACGGCCTTGAGCTGGGCGATCCGCGCCCGCCAGGAGAGAACGGGCCGCAGCTCCAGCGGTTGACGCTTCCGGAGGCGACAGGAGACCAGCGTCTCCCGGGAGGGCCAAAGTCCGTAGAGCCCGATCCCGACCCGGATCATGTCGAAGACCGTTTTGGGAAAAAGGATCGTAGCCGCGGTGCACGACATGTGCTTGACCGGGACGACGATTCCGGCCCGGCCGAGCTTCTCGACCGCCGCCAGAAACACGCCCAGCTGCCGGTCGGGATAAGCGGTGGATGTCGTGTCCTCGATGTTGGCGAAATGGGACGAAAGCCCCTCGAGGACGAGCTCCGGATAGCGCGCGACCCGGTGCGCGAATCGGACGAGGTCCTCGGGCCGGACGCCCTGCCGCTGCGTGCCGGTCTCGACCTTGAGGTGGACGCGACCCTTGAGCTTGAGCCTGCGAGCGACGCGGCCCAGGGCGTCGATGGTCTCGCGGTTATACACCGTCAGTCGCAAGCCGTGGCGCACAGCGTCGCCCAGCTCGCCGAGGCTCGTCGCGCCCAAAACGAGGACCGGGGCGCCGATCCCTTCGCGCCGGAGCGCGATCCCCTCGCCGACCGAGTGAACGCCCAGTCCGTCCGCGCCCGCGTCGACCACGATGCGCGAAACTTCGCGGAGACCGTGCCCGTAGGCGTTGGCCTTGACCACGGCCAGGACTTTTTTGCTCCGGCCGGCGAGTTTCCGGAATTCGGCTAGATTGTGGACGAGGGCCTTCCGGTCGATTTCGACCCACTGGAGGAGGTTGCGGGCGTCGCGGAGTCCTGTCATCATCTCGAGAAAATTCGGTCAGGCCTCGGAACGGAAACGGCCCCGGACCGCTTCGACGTCGACGAGACCGTCGAGTTTCGTATCGATAAAGACGGTCGCGTCGCGCTCGACGCCCGTCGAGACGACCGCGACCTCGGCTTGGACCAGGTCCTCGACCAGCCGAACGTAATCCCGGAATTCCGGGGGCGTCGCCTCCCATCGGCGCGCGCCGTGGACCGGCGCCCGCCATCCGGAAACGCGGCGATAATCGGGAACGACCTTGTCCAAGATCCAGGGCTCCGTCGGAAAATCCTTCAGGAGGCTTCCTTTATATTTATAGCCCGTACAAACGAGGATGTCGGAGATTCCGTCCAGGACGTCGGGTTTCGTCAGGACGATCTTCTCGATGCCATTGACGCGGCAGGCGTAGGAGACCGCGACGGCGTCGAACCAACCGCAGCGGCGAGGTCGGCCCGTCGTCGCGCCGAATTCGTCGCCCCGCCGGCCCAGC
>JBGOYP010000024.1:0-15964 GCA_041479785.1 Candidatus Aminicenantia bacterium
TCAGGCCGATGCCGTATTCAGGTCCGCCCAACTGGACGTCGATTTCATTTTCCGTGGCCGAGACCTTGGTGTACTTGTAATAGAGTTTGACCCGGAGGCAATCGAGGTTGGGAATAACGACGAAGACACCGCCCTGGAAATGATACCCCGAGGCCGAGCCCGACGTGCTGGCCAGGACGCTATCTTCTTTGTAGTTGTACCAGTCCAAGCCGCCCCCGAGGAAGGGAATGATATACTTCGTCTGGTAGAGGAGGCGGCCTCCGAGAGTGAGCGGGATCATTCTGAATTTGGCTTCGTCTCCCGAAAGCGTGGATTTTCCCGTTAAGGAGAGGATCCGGGCCTCGAATGAGATGTCGAGCTGGAAGCCTTTTAAATAGAGAAGCGTCCGCGACAGATTGATGCCGAGCTGCACATTGGTCTGGTCACCATAGACTTCCTTGAAGCGGTCGTCCGGGCTTTTATAGGTCCCGATCGTGAATCCGGCCGTCGTGTTGTAGAACCCCGGGGGATTTTCCAGGCTTTCCGCTTCGACCCCCGCCTCCGGGGCTTCTTCCTTTTGGGCCGGCTTGATTTCTTGGACGGGCGGAGGAAAAACGGCCGCCGCGGCCGGTTTTTCGACGGGCTTCGGAGCGAGGCCGATCTTGACCGTCAGGCCGGACTCCGATTTCTGGATGTCATAGGCCGGGACCGGGCCGCTGAAATCGATAATCACGCGGGAGATCTGGGGCTGGAACTGGCCCGTCCGGACCGTGGTCACGCCGAACGCGTTGACGTCATAGATGGGACGCGCCTCGATCTTTTGGGAGGGCGCGAAATCGATAACCAGACGATTGGGCGAGGTCAGGACGGAGACCTGATGGACGAAGTCTCCCTCGAGGCGGACCGAAATCTCGAGCCCGCTATATGTCTTGACGTATCCGATGCTCTTAAGAACGGCCGAGCCCGAGGTGGGAACCTGGCCGGCCAGCGAAGCGGCGATGGTGAGGATGGTGATTAGCGCGGTGCCGATGCGTTTCATGAAAAAACCTCCTTAATGTCGTACGACTTGCCCAATGTCCGAGCAGGCTCCTTCGATTCCGTCCGAGCGAAGAGCGGAGACGGCGTATTGATAGGATTTTGAAGTGACGATGGTGGCGTCGAAATATTTGAATTCCCCGATATTCCTGAGAAAGGGGATGATCGCCAGATAAAGGAACACGGAGCCGCCTTCGGCCTCCCGGCGGTAAATCCGGAACGCCACGATCTTGTCGGCGGGGGCTTTCGTATTGTTCCGCCAGGCGATGACATTCCCGGGTTGTCCGGCCCACAGGACTTTGTTCACGCCCGCCGTTTGCCGGACCTCCATGGGCGCGAAGGGCAAAAAGAGGATGGCCTGGAACCAGGTCTCGGCCATGAGCTGGAATCCCGCCGGGCTGGGATGGACGCCGTCGTCGAGGAGAAGCGAAGGCCACCCCCCCGCGGCCGCGGGGTAGTCATAAAAGGCTTCGTATTGGTCTACGACCGGGACCTTCAGCGACGCGGCCAGCCGGCGGATGCGCCCGTTCAGCTCGATGATGCGGCTTTGATACGGCGCGACGGACCACCGCCAGTCGTTGCGCGGGAGGATCGTCGAGAGGACCGGCAGCAGGCCGGCTCGCCAACAGCGCCGGACCATCTCCTCGAGATTGAAGGCCGCCGTGTCCATCGAAATATCCAGGAAAATGACGTCGTTGGTCCCTTCCATGAGCAGGAGTTGTTTCGAAGGATGAGAGGCGATGGCCGTCTCGATCCGGATGAGCCCGTCCGCCGTCCCTTCCCCGCCGACCCCTTCGTTCCAGAGCTTCGCGACGCCGAACCTCGCGATGAGCATGGGTTCGAGCCGAGGTTGGTAGCCTTGGTTTTCGGCGTAGGTGATGCTGTCGCCGAACGTCGTATACTGGTTTTCGTCCCGGTTAAGTCCGTAAATCGGCACCGAACCGGCGGCGGCCGGGGACATCGAAGAGTTCACGCTCGAGGTTCGGTCCAGGTCGGACAAGAATAATATCCGCGAATGAATGCGGCCTTCCGAGTCCCAGGTCAGGCCGATCCGGTCCTCGAAAGCCGAGACGCGGGGAGACCGGAGGGTCGCGGCCGAATCAGGGACGACCTCGACCTCTGGGCCCCACGCCGCGCCTTCGAGATACCGGGCATAAATCGCGCTCGACCGGCCCGACGACCTGACCCAGACGACGACCGGAACGCCGTGGACGGTGGCCGCGGCGGGCGCCAGGTCGGTATCCGCCCCGGTCGTGATCTGTTCTTCGAGAGACCAGGATTCTCCCACTCGCCGGGCTCCGAAGAGTTTATACCGCCCGCCCTCGAACCCGGACCAGATGACGATGGGAAACCCGGCTCGGTCGAGAGCCGCCGTCGGACACAAATGGGGATATCGGGCGTCGCCGGCAAGCTTAACGGGATTTGACCAGCCGCGAAGCCCATATTCGGACGCGAATATTTCGTCCCGTCCCCGGTCTCGGCCCGTCCAGAAGACCCACATATTTCCCGAGCTTCCGGCCAGAAGCTTGGGTGACAGTGCCGAGGCGACGTAAGGCCGGTTCACGACCCAGGTCCGTCCAAGGCCAATATTCGCGACGACGATTTCCTCTCCGTTAGCGGCCTGGCGGATCCAAGCGGCCCAGGGGGAGGCCAGCGCGTCGAAGACAAGGTCGGGAGAATAAACCGGGGCGCGCGACCGGACGAGGACGCGGCTTTGGACGATGCGGCCGTCAACAATGCGTCCGAAGAGGAGGTCGGTCGTTCCGTTTCCCGGTTGTAGCCAGACAACGCCGGCCCCGCCGTCCCCGCCGCCTATGGCCGATATCCCAAGAGATAGGGACGACGCGGCCTGCCCGTCGGCCGAGGCCGGCCCGGCGAGCCTGTTTTGGCCGGAGACGCAGAGAACGCCGCGGTCGTTCTGATAGACGACCGTCATGTTTCCGCGGGCGTCGAAAACCGGAAACGCGCAACGGCCGGCGGGCCCGGGCGCCGGAGCATCTCCGGGGAAGAGGGGCGTCATGAGGCAGAATGTCCCGAGGATAATCCGGAAAAAACTAGAGCTATTCGCCATTTTAATTCGCATAACTATAGCACAACAAAAAAAGAAATGGCAAACCAAATCAGCGGCGCTGACCTGCCGAGCCGTGTGTCGTCCGAGCGCTTGACCCCTCAAGTCCGTCGAGGCTGGTCGCCGGGAGGCGGGGAGCGCTCCCCGAGGCGGCATAGCCCCAAAGATTCCAGAGATGGCCCCGAGCCCCGACTAAATGAGTATGGGTGTTCGATGGATAGGCGAGTTGTTGATTGACAATTTTCCAGGTTCCCCCCATAATGGCGATGGAGGATTATAGACACATGGCGAAACGGGCTAAGATCTCGCTGACGGGTTTCGCCGCCCTATGTCTTGTCATCTCGGGCCTGGCTTTGGTCCGGCCTCCCGGAGATTCCGTCCCGTCTTTTCCCCAATTCGCGGCTACGGCACCCCTCAACATCTCGAACACTCCTTCGTCCTCGACCTATCCGTTGATCGGGGTGGATAGCAACGGGGCCGCCTACGTCGTCTGGCTCGAAGCGGGGACTCTCGTTTATTTCGCGACGAACAGGTCGGGCTCCTGGTCCCCCTCTGAACTCGCAGTCGGAATCCGGCATTTCGGCTCCGATATCGAAGGCCATAAAGGATTTGCGGTCGGTCCGGACGGCGTCTGCCATCTGGTTTATCGGGACGCCGACCCGGATATGACGAATTATGACATCTGGCATGCGCTCTATGCCAGCGGATGGGGAAGCCCTCAAGACATCAGCATAACAGGCCAGATTGAACCGGGCACCGCGCCGGGCGTGGCCGTCAATCCTTTGGATCAATCTGCGATTACGGCCTGGTATGACGGCAGCATTCGGATGTGGGATATTTTTACGCGGTACCGGTCTCCCTCTGGCGAATGGGGAAACCTTAATGTCATCGATTCTTACGGTTTGAACTCTTTCCCCGAATTATCCGTCGATGGGTACGGCCGCGCTTATCTCGTTTGGTATAAACGATTCGGCGGCGGGTCGGAGCTGGTCTACTCGCGGAACGACAATCCGGCGAACCCGAACGGATGGTCCCGCCCCGTCACGATAAAATCCAATACCGGCCAGGATTGGGCCTATTCGAAAGTCGAATGCGATAACGCCGGGAATGCCTACGTCGTCTGGAAGGACAGCTCGTCGGGCCATGCCCAGGTCTATTTCCGAAAGATCTATGCCGACGGATCGATGTCCGACGAGGTGAACGTTTCCAATACCGGCGGGACGCCCAATGATCCCGATATCGGCGTCAATCGTCCCTCGGGGGGATTCGTCGTTGTCTGGGAAGAAGGCGGCCAGATTTACGGGAACGCCTGGCAGGGCGGCTGGACCGGACCGCAAGCCGTCACGTACGGCAATGCGCGCTCGGGAATTCCCGCGGTCGCGGTCGCCGACAACGGTACAATCCACCTCGTCTATCAACAGGAAGTCGGCGGCAACTGGGAAATCATCTATCAGTCGACGGCCACCGGGCCGCCGCCCACGACGACGATCGGGTCCACGACGACGATCGGATCGTCCACCACGACGATCGGGTCGTCCACGACGACGACAATCGGGTCGTCGACCACGACCTCGACGACCTCGACGTCGACTACGACATCGACCTCGACGACCTCGACGACAAGCACGACGTCGACCTCGACGACCACGACGACGTCGATTCCGGTCCATCCTAAGCCGCCGCTCAATCCGGTCCTGACGACGCAGCTCAACGGTTCACAGACGCGGAAGGTCAATACGCTCTTCTGGCAGCCGAATCCGGACAACCGAGGCTACGATCTCAAGAGCTATCGTGTCTGGAGGATCAGGACGAACGCGAGCGGCGGGTCGTTCGAGGTCGTCGCCACGCTCCTACCCGATACCTTTTCCTTCGTGGACGGGAATATTCCGCTGACCGAAAAATATGCCTACGGCCTGACCACCCTGCCGCAGGACCCGTACGGTATCGAAAGCGACCCTTCGGACGTCATGGGCGAGATCGTCACATTCGCGCCTCTGGACGCCCAGGTGAGCACCGTCACGAACAAATCTCTTTTCCGGAACGAGAAGATCAACGTCGTTTCGTGGACGCGAAACCCGCTCAACGACGGCGTCACGGTCTTCCAGTTCAACATTTACCGCCGCAAATCGGGCCAGACGGACAACCAGTTCCAGAAAGTTGCGTCCGTCGGCGCCGGCGTCTTCGAATTCCGCGACAGAAAGCTCGGCGCCGACCTGTTCGAGTATGCGGTGACGGCCACGGATACGTCGGGGTTCGAGAGCGCGCGGTCGAACATCGTTCGCGAGTCTCCGAGCCGATGATTCGTAGCGACTGCGTTCATTTCCGGGGCGAAACACCCTGTTCTTACAAGCGCCTGTGCGACGGCTGTCCCCACCTCAGCCCGTTCGGAACGAAAATCCTGATCATCAAGCGCGCGGCCATGGGGGACGTCCTGCGGACGACCGCCCTCCTTCCCGGATTGAAGCGGGCTTATCCGGATAGCACGGTCTTTTGGGCCGTGGACGAAGAGAGCCGTGATCTTCTCCGGAACAACCCGCTTGTCGACCGGGTCATTTTGTTCACCCCTGAATCCGTTTTTCCGCTCCTCGCGATGGCGTTCGACGTTTTGGTCTGCCTGGATAAAGACCCCGCCGCGACCGCTCTCGCCACGAAGGTCTCCTGCCCTCGTAAGCTCGGCTTCGGCTTGAATGAATACGGGCAGTTGACGATCTTCAACGCCGCCGCCGAATTCGCCTACCGGCTCGGCGTCGACGACAACCTGAAGTTCCGCGAGAACCGCCGGACTTATCAGGAGATCGCGGCCGAGGCTATCGAAATCCCGTTCGCCGAAGATCCCTATATCCTCGTCCTGGACGAGGACGACCGGAGCTCAGCGCAAGAATTTTTCAGCCGCCGCCGCATCGGGGCACGGCGGCCGAAGGTCGGCCTCAATACCGGTTCGGGCACGAAGTTCGAAACCAAGCAATGGCCTCCGGCCTATTACCGGTCGCTCATCCGGCTTCTGACCGCCAAGCTCCGGGCGGAGGTCTTTCTGCTCGGCGGCCGCCGCGAGACGGCGATGAACCGGGCTTTGGCCCGGGCGGTCCCGGCGCATGTCCACAACACGGGCAACGCCCATCCGATGCGCGAATTCGCGGGCTTTGTCGAAGCGATGGACGTCGTCGTCAGCTCGGATTCGCTCGGGATGCACATCGCCATCGCCCTCGGCCGGAAGGTCGTCGCCCTGTTCGGGTCGACGTGTCCCCAGGAAATTTCGCTTTACGGACGCGGGGCGAAGCTCTTCGCCGGGACGGACTGCGCGCCCTGCTACAAGGCCACCTGCGAGGAGATGACCTGCATGAAGGCCATTTCGCCAGGACAGGTCTTCCAGGAGGTCCGCCGGCTCCTCTAAGGCGGTTCCGGAGATGGAGACGAGCATTCGACGCGTCGTCGCCATGATTCCCACATACAACGAAGCGGAGAATATCGGTCCGCTCGTTCGAGAGATCCTGGCGCTACCCGTATCCTGGGAACCGCGTGTCCTGGTCGTCGACGACAATTCGCCGGATGGGACGGCCGGAATCGTTCGGGCGTTGGCGGAGGGCGACCCGCGCGTCCACCTCCTCCTCCGGACGAAACGGCGCGGCCGGGGCGCGGCCGGGATCGACGGCTTCAAGGCCGCGATCGATCTCGGCGCCGACCGCGTCGTCGAGATGGACGGCGATTTCTCGCACCAGCCGCGTTTCATCCCCGGCCTCGTCGCCGCGACGGAAACCGCCGACGTCGCCATCGGCTCGCGGTTCGTCGCCGGGGGCGCGGACTCCGACCGGAGCGTGGTCCGGCGGGCGATAACCTGGGGCGTCCGGCGGTTCATCCGCCGCGTCTTCCGGACGCCCGTCCTCGACGTGTCGTCCGGATTTCGATGCTTCACGCGGGAGGTCCTAGAGAGGCTGGACCTCGATGCCCTCATCTCCATCGGCCCTTCGGTCGTGCTCGAAATCCTCTATAAGCTCAAGCTTCTCGGCGCCTCGATCCAAGAAGTCCCGATCCGGTTCGTGGACCGGCGGCGGGGGACGACCAAGCTGAACCTATGGACGCTCGTCAAAACGCTCCTCATGGTCCTGAAGTTTCCCCGGATGTACGGCCGGCCGCGAAGAGACGACGCGTGAAACGGGTCTTGCTCGTCTATCCGGGATATATCGTCCGCGAACAGCCCCTCAACGTCCTCTACATCGCGGCCGCGGTCCGGGCCGCGGGCCACCAGGTCGCGTTCTTCGACATCACGCCCTACCGGCACCGGCCGCTGCATGGGGACCCCTTCCGCGTCATGAAAGCCCATTTCGCCGGACGGGTCGGGGCGTTCCGGCCCGATGTCGTGGGCTTCTCGGTGATGTCGGTCAATTACCGGATCGCCGCGGTCCTCGCCGCCGCGGCCAAGGCCCGGCGTCCCGAATGCCTGACGATCTTCGGCGGGATCCACCCGACCGTCGCGCCCGAAGAGACGATTTTGGACCCGGCCGTGGATGTCGTCTGCCGGGGCGAAGGCGAAGGGGCTATGACCGAGCTGCTGGCCGCGCTGGACGCGGGCTCCAACCTCCGCACGATCGCCGGGCTCTGGGTTAAGCAGGACGGGGTCGTCTCGCGGAATCCGGTCCGTCCTCTCGAACAGAATCCGGACGTTTTACCTTTCCCGGCTCGGGACCTGCTCGACCCGCGGCGCCTTCAGGCCGAGCTTTACGGGATCAACCTCCTCTCGGCGCGCGGCTGTCCCTTTCCCTGCACGTATTGCCAGAACGAATTTCTGATGGACCTCTACCGGGGTCAGGGTCGCTTCGTCAGATACCGCTCGATCGACAACGTGTTCGCCGAGATCGACGAGGTCATCCGGCTCTACAAACCGTCCCGGCTTTCGTTCTCGGACGAGTCCTTTACCTTGAATAAACCGCGGCTCGCGGAGTTCTGCGAACGCTACGCGAAGCGATATTCGGTGCCGTTCCTCTGCCAGACGCGGCCCGACCTGATCGACGAAGCGACCGTCCGCACGCTCAGGGACGGCGGCTGCGATTTCATCAACATGGCCATCGAATCCGGGAACCCGAGGGTCCGGAACGAGGTCCTGGGGCGGAACATCCCGACCGACCAGATTATCGAAGCGTTCGCGCTCGCCCGTCGCTTCGGGATCCGCACGGCGAGCTTCAACATGATCGGCCTCCCCGGGGAAACCATGGCCGAAGTCTGGGACACGATCGAGCTCAACAGGCGTCTTCAGCCCGACCGGATCATGTGCACGGTGTATATGCCTTTCCGCGGGACCAGGCTCGGCGAGGAATGCCTCGCGGGCGGCTGGCTCACGCACCCGGTCGACGATGCCGAAGTGTATTACACCAACATCGCCATCCGGCATCCGGAGATCCCGTCCCGGCGGTTGTTCGGATATCAGGGATTTTTCGATTACTACGTCCGTCTCTTGCGAAAGCTCTATCCCCTCGTCCACGCCCTGCGGGGGCTCTACCAGATGCTGCCGCCGACGAGCTACGGGCTTCCCCCGTTGATTCGTGCCGTCCGGGAAGGTATTATTAATTTCGTCTATGGCCTGAAACGATTCCTGCCCAGCCGCGGCTTTTTCATGAAGACGCGCTGACCGAGGAGGTTCGAGCATGAAGATCTGCGTCACCGGCGGTTCCGGCTTTATCGGGAGCCATCTCGTTCAGAAGCTCCGGGAGAACGGTTACGATGTTTCGGTCCTGGACCTGCGCCGGCCCGTCCAGGACGTCGAGTGGATCCGGAAGGATATCCGAGAGGACCTGGGCAACCTTTTCTCCGACTACACCTACGTCTTTCATCTCGCCGCCCTGGCCAACGCCCGAAAATCGTCCGAGGACCCGAGGCTCTGCCACGACATGAACATCAAGGGCACGCTCAACGTCCTGAACGCGGCGCTCAAAGGCGGAGTCGACCGCGTCCTTTTGGCCTCCAGCTCCTGGGTCTGCGGGGCCCAGGAAGGCGAAGTCGTCAACGAGAAAAGCCCGTTCCACCTCGACCATATCAACACGATCTACGGCGCGAGCAAGATCGGCCAGGAGCTCCTCTGCTTCTCGTTCTTCAGCGAGTACAAAGGCCCGAAGTTCACGGTCTTCCGCTACGGCATCCCTTACGGGGAGCGAATGTGGCGTGGCCTCGTCGTCCGGGCGTTCATGGAGATGGCCGAACGGATGGGCGTCTTGAGCATTATGGGCGACGGAAAGCAGTTCCGGGAGTTCATGTATGTCGGCGACCTCGTCGACGGCCACCTCCACGCCATGAAGCCCGTCGCCGAGAACAAAATCTACAACCTGACCGGCGGCCGGCCGATCACGATCGAGGAGATCGCCAAGGAAGTCGTGAAGCATTTCCCGGCCAAGATCGACTACATCCCTCAGGCGCGCGTCGAACCGAAGATCAAACGCGTCCACAACTGGCTCGCCGAGAACGAGCTGGGATGGGTGCCGCGGACGACGCTCGAGGACGGCATCCGGATGTGCGCGGAGTGGTGGCGGACCCTTTCGAACGAACAGAAACTTGAAGAATATTGGTGCTGAGTGCTCCATTTCGTGGTCCCGTTCTATAACAACGAGCGGACCCTAGTCGAAAATGCCGCGGCGATTTTCACGGCCCTGAAACGCGACCTGGCGGGCGGGTTCGAGCTCGTCCTCTGCGACGACGGAAGCACGGACGCGTCGCTCGCCGCGGCGAAGGCGTTTGCCGCGTCGCGGCCCGCCGTCCGGGTCGTCGGCTACACCCCAAACCGGGGCCGCGGCTATGCCGTCCGGTTCGCGGCCCTTTCCTGCGACGGCGACAAACTCATCTTCGCCGACCTTGACCTCCCCCAAACGACCAGCCTGTCGCACGTCCGCATCATGGTCGAGCGCTTGAAACGCGACCCGGTCGTCATCGGGTCCCGGTTTCTTCGCGCGTCGGCCACAAAACGTCGCCGCTTGCGCGGCGCGGTCGGACGGGCGCACCGTCTCGCTTTTCGCTTCTCTTTCCCCGGCGTCAAGGTCAGCGACCCGGACGCGGGGTTCAAGGGGTTTGACCTGGCCTGGCTCAAGCGCATGTGCCGGGTCAGTCGCGAAGACCGGTGGTCCTGGGACATGGAGGTCCTCGAGATCGCCCGGGCCAACGGACTTTCGGTCGCCGAGATCCCGATCGACTGGAACGAGCGGCACGGCGACTATGCGACGTCGGTGAGACTCGTCCGCGATGCCTGGGAGGAATTCACGGGCCTTTGGAGGATCCGGCGAAATCTACGCCGCGGGCTCTACAAGATCTGATTTAATTAATGTTCAGGTCTACGAGAAATGCGGCCGTCTTCCAATAATTCGTGGCCGAAAGAACGAACGCGTACGCGAATTTCAGGGTGAGGACGTTCGGGCCGGGCGTGAAGGGCCGGACCCGGGCGGCGAAACGGAGCGTATTGCGGCCGTCCGCGAGTCGAACGGTCCGGAACGGGACGCCGTTGACCCGGATGTCTACGGTCTGGGCGAAATCGCCATACCACCAGGGGTCGTAGAAAAAATAGGGAGAGTAGAGGACGATCGAGAACTCGTCGGACGGCAAGAGCGGCCTGTTCACGCGGACCGTGACGACCCGGTCGAGGACCGGCCAATTGTTCCCTGTGGCGCTTTCGCGCGGCCCGACACCCGAGAGCAGCTCGACCGGCTTAAGCGCGGCCGGCGTCGGAGGTTCAGGGAGGACGAGCTCGGCCTCACGCACCGTCGGGTCGAGCAGAAGCCCGAGATGTTGGACGTAGTAGCGCAGGCGGACGGAGCGTCGGGGAGGGTATGGAATCCGGACGATGAAGTCCGATCCCGGACCGATGGGCGTGAAGCGGGAGCAAAATCCCGGGATCTCGGCATAGAGCTGGAAATCGCCTCCGCTCAGTGGTTTTTTGGCCGTGAAGCGGAGGACGATGTCGGAGGCGGCCGGTTCGGTGCCGGCTAAGATAACTTCGGGAATTTCGCTAGGCGGATAAAACTTGTTCTGCTCATAGACGTATCCCTCCGCGCCGTAGACGAACAGCCATGTCCCCATGGACGTGGTTTTGAATTTCTTGCCGGCCTGCTCGAGCAAGGCGATGAAATCCTGGCCTTCCTTCTTCTGGTTCGCTACCGCCTCGTCATACCCGTCCCAAAAGATGCGGTTGATTTGCGCCGCCTCCGTATCGTAGACAAGCCGGTAAGCCGGGTACCGTTCGACGCTTGTCGAAGCGATGATGAACTTCTCACCGCTCACGGCCGTTAAAAGGTAGGACGTCCAGTAATCGCATGCCCAGTATTTGTCTCCGATCGCCGACAGGATCGCGACGACTTTCTTGAGGTCGGCGTGAAGATTTCGGACATAGCGGAAGCGGGCGGCCGCGTCCTCGCGGCCGTTGACGAGGAAGAGACCGAGGAAGAGAACGACGATCGCACCCCGGCGGAGGGACTTCGGCCCGATCCAGAATAGGGCCGAAACAAGAAGAACGGGGAGCCCGATATAAAGAATATAGAGGTACCGGACGATCGGAGCGGAGGACAGCCCGGAAAGGAAATAAACGAGCGCATAAACGAGGATGTAGGCGACGTAGAGGTTCGCCATGGGATTTTTCTTCCCGCGCCCGAACCGGACCGCAAGAACGACAAGCCCTGCGGCGGCCGCCGCGAAGAACAAAGCGTTTGCCCAGGCCGGCCCCCGCGAGACGAGCTCGAGCGCAAGCTTAGCGCCGTTGGCGTACTTCCCGGGCCCCAGCGTCCAGGACGACCCGCCTTTGAAAAGCGTTCGGTAGATCGGAAATTTCCAATAGATCTCGCTGACGACAAGGGGGAGGACGCCCAGGAGAAAATAAAATGCTAGGACAAAATAGGGTTTTATGCGAAGCCTGAACCTCAGGACGAGGAAGATGCCGGATGTGAGGAGAAACACGATGGCGATCTGATGCGTCCAGAACGCCAGCCCCATGACGAACCCGAGCGCGGGGAGGAGATGATCCTTTCGCTCGTCATGGATCTTGCGCGTCAGGCCGAAGATCACGGCGCCGAGGAGAAAGACCACGGGAAATCCGGAGCCGATATCGAAACTCGCCCGAGTGAGATGCCTGAAGGGCAGGAGATAGAACAGCGAGGCGAGGACGGCGAATTCCCGCGAATAAAGCCGCAGAAGCAAAATATATTGGACGGCGACGAAGGCGCAGAAGGCGAGGAGGGCGGCCAGCTTGGCTATGAATACCGAATACCCGAGGATTTTGAACAGAACGGCATAATAATGCTGCGGAAGGCTGCCCTGGAAAAGGGCTCCATAATAAAAGACGGCCGGGAGTTTTCCCTCGGCGATATGTTTACCCTGCAGGACGGGGATCGCTTCATCGCTGTCCATCATCCCGAAGTTGTAGACGAGGAACGGGATATGAACGGCCACGATAAGAAGGAGGATCAAGCCGATGATCGCCGCGTCGCGGGGATTTTTCAGTCTGAGGCGGGGCGGCCTGCGTTTCAGGCGCGCGACGGCCCTGGGAAGGGTCACCAAGACCAGCCCGGCGAGCGGGACCGCGGCCGAGACCGGGATTTTTTTTAGGGGCGGATAGTTGCCTTTGAACCAAAGAATGACGAACGCGGCATAGAACAGGACCTGGAACGCCCTCAGCAAGTTCGTCGTCCGGCGGTTCTGGAGTGTCATGGACGTCTGTCGTGGGCGGAAGCCCGGCGTCATCCTATTCGAAAAAACAAGGAAGTTCAAGGACCGGGCCGTTTCTGCTACAATGGGCGGGTTCGCCCATGTCCAACCGGCTGAAATACTATCGACGCCTGGCCGCCGTGGCTTGGGCTTATAAGCGGAGAGCAACGCGCCTCCGTTATCTCCCGCTCCGCCTCTGGATCGAACCGACGAGCGTCTGTAATCTGCGCTGTGTGATGTGTCCGAACAAAGACCTGAGCAGGGGACAGAAAGGATTCATGGATATCGGGCTGTTCCGGACGATCATCGACGAGGCCGCCGGGTTCGCTTTCGACGTCTATCTTCACCACCGCGGCGAATCTCTGCTCCATCCCGATTTCGTCGAGATGGTCGCCTATGCCCACAAGGCCGGCCTCGTCACGCGGTTTCACACCAACGGGACGCTGCTCGACGAGGACAAGGCCCGGAGGCTCATCGCCGCCGGCCTCGACCAGTTCGCCTTCTCCTTCGACGGCTACGACGCCGAGACGTACGAGAGGATCCGGGTCAATGCCGACTTCGAAAAGACCGTCGGCCAGATCGTCCGGTTTCTTGAGGTCAAGAAGAGCTTGGGGGCGAAGAAACCCGTGACGGTCATCGAGCTCATCGACCAGGCCGGCCTGCCGGAGAGCGCGGCCCGCTCCCGTGAAGCCTTCGAAGCGAGGTTCAAAGGCTTACCGCTCGACAAGTTCGTCGTCAAGGACCCCCACAACTGGGCCGGTGAGATCGGCGGCGTGGGCGTCAAGTCGAAATACGCGCCGTGCACGTTCCTGTGGAATGCCCTGGTCGTTTTTTGGGACGGGTCCGTCCTCCCCTGCGCCCAGGATTTTTTCGGATACTATCCTCTCGGGAACGTCCGGAGCGAATCGCTTGCCGCGATTTGGAACAATGACCGGATGGTCGCCTTGCGCGAGAAGATCGTTCGAGGCGATATCTCCGGGCTCAAGACCTGCGGCCAGTGCGACCGGCTGTGGAGGCCGACGATCTTGGGTATTCCCAGGGAATATCTCGGCCGGGCCCTTCTAAAAAAAATGGAATGAGCCGCTCGGTCAGGCTCAAGCCGGGGCCGCGCCGGCGTCCAGGCTTTTGACGAATTCCGAATAGCGGACGACCCGGAATCCCTTATTGATGATCGCGTCCAGCCGCCGGAAAACGTTTCGCTTGTTATAGTACATCAAGAAATTGTAGAACCGGCTGTCATTAATGTCCGGATGCATGAAGCGTTCCTGCCGGGTGTCGATGTCGTAGGGATGGACATACCCGAGGAGCGGGCGTCCGGCGCGGCGGTTTCTCGCGACGGCGCGCATGACGAGGAATTTTGGGAGCGTGCGCAGATAGACGCCGCCCGCGAACGGCACGGTGAGGGGGCCGAATTTGGCCACGGACATCGGAAGCTCCCAGATCCCTTCCGCGACGCGCCGCGGATCGGGCCCGAATTCCGGCCAGCACGCGAACGGATTTTTCGCCGGAAGGACGGAGCTCGAATACGCGAAACCCAACTCGCTGAGAACGCCGTAGGCCCAGGCCGTGGACGCCGTAAGCGTGAACATCGGGGCCCGGAATCCGGCGACCGCAGGGACCCCGGCGCGGCGCAGGGCGTCTATGTTCGCCTCGAGGTCCTTTTTGAATTCTTCACGCGCCTGGCGCTCGATCGGGATGTGGCGGGAGGTGTGACACCCGATCTCGTGGCCGGCGTCGGCAATCTCGCGGATGAGCTCGGGATAGGCCTCGGCCACGTCGCCGACGACGAAGAAAGTGCAGAGGGAACCCTTTTTCTTCAGCCAGCTCATGTACCGACGGGCCATCTCCGGGACGCGGCCTTCGTAACGACGGCCGTCCGGCATCGCGAACCGCACGTCCTCGAGGTCGACGCTAAAGAGAAAGACGTCGTTCATCGCGGCTCCGCTCCGCGCCAGGCGGGGAATAGAGCTCGGTCCGCGGCCGAGAAGAGGGGGACGACCCGTTTGGACCGGACGTCAACGATAAAAAGCGCCCATCGGTCCGTTTTCGGCGAATGGCCTTCGCTCGAGGAAAAGACGATGGAAAGCCCGTCCGCCGCCCAGGCCGGGTAATAGTCAGCCGTCGCGTCCCGTTCGGTCAGCCGGGTCTTGTCCGTTCCGTCGGGATTCATAAGCCAGACATCCCCTTTTCCGTCGGCCGCGGCGGAGACGAAGGCGAGCTTCCGTCCATCGGGAGAGAACCGGGGCCGGCAGGATCGGCCGCCCTCGGTCAAGGCCTCGACGCGGCGGCTGGCGCGGTCGTAGATGAAGACGTCCCAGCCGACGGTGCGGTGTCCGGTGAACGCGACGAGCGGCGCGGCCGGCGAGAAGTCAGACAAGCCGTGGGTCCTCGAGTAATCCGGGATGACCCGGGCCTCCTCCCGCGTCCGCAGGTCGACCGTCCAAAGTGCGTCGTTCCGCGTGAAGGCGACTCCGCTTCCGTCCGGAAGCCAGGCCGGCTCGGTTTCGTCCTCCGGAGAGTCGACGACCGGCGCGACGCCCGTCCCGTCGTCGTTCATGACGTAGACGCCGTAGTTGCCGCGCGGGTTGGCTGAGAACGCGACCCGCCGGCCGTCCGGCGACCAGCGGGGGTATTCGTCGTTCCAGGAGTTGTCCGTGAGCTTGAGGAGGCCGTCGCGCGTCATCCGGTAAATGTCGCTATCGCCGTCCATGTCGGATTGGAAGACGATCGTGCCCGAAAAATCCGCCGTCGGCTTCAACTCGTTCACGGCGAGTTTTTCTACGGACGCGTTTGTCTTTTCCGGAGCTTTCGTTCCGCAGGCCGCGACGATAAAGACGATAATAAGGGCAAGCTCGAGACGGGCGTTGGCGGACATCAGTCCGAATATAAAATACTTGCGTCCGAAAAAGCAACCGCCCGAGGGGGCTCAGGGCAAAGGACTCGCCTGGAGGGACTCGCTCCTTCAAAAGTTTTTAACGCCGGCGGACCCTCCCTTTTCTCGGCGGCGATGAACTCGCGACCGCGATTCGAGCCTTTAACAACGATTGCGTTGACATTTCGGGGCTATCATTCAATCCCCTCGCGGGAATCCATAGAGGTTAGTCCGTGGAGGGATAGCGAATCCCCGCTACGGGGACAGGCGCTCCAACGCCTGCAATGGGCAGATCCCCCGGACGTAAGTCCGTGGAGCTTCAGTCGAGCAACGCTCAAACATCA
>JBGOYP010000025.1:0-15330 GCA_041479785.1 Candidatus Aminicenantia bacterium
ACCCCGAACTGAAAGAACTCCTGGTCCCAATCCGGCCCGGAATTGGCGACCCAGCGGTTCGTTCCCGCGTCGAGCCCGGGCGTCACCTGATAGCCGACGATGTCGATCCCGGGCATGTCGAAATAGCGCATCGCCCGGAACCAGTGGCCGGGCCCGTAGCCGAGCTGTCGGTCGGCGCCGTTGTCCTCGACAAGATGTCCGATCAAGCGCACGCCGTGCCGCCGGCACCAGTCCTGCTGCGGTTTGAAGAACGCCTCAGCGAACGCCGATGCGTAGGCGTCCATAAGGTCATACCGGACAGCGCGCCCGCGCGCCCCCAGGTCGTACCAGAGCGAGGCGAGCCACGGCCGGGGGTCATAGCCTTTGGCCTTGCGGAAATAATCGAGGAACACGGGCGACCACGGCATGGGCATCCCGGGTTTTCCCGGCAGGCTCTCATATGACGTGATGTTGCGGAATCCCGTTTCGTCGCTGAAAAAGCCCTTGATCGTCGTTCCGAAATCGGCCGCGAAGCGTTTGTACGTTTCCTCGTGCGTGAGGCGGATAAAGGCTTCGGCCGTCTTCGGATTCAAAACGTCGACCATCGTGTCCATCCGCCAGCCTTCCTTTGGGGACTCCGGCGCCGCCGTCGTCCAGCATATCCGCCAGCGGCCTTTCGGCGGGGCCCACCTGATTCTGCTCAGGTCGGCGCCGGCGGCGCGGGCCGTGAGGTCCACGAGAGAGAGGTCCGCTTTGGTATCGACAGAAAACGCGACGACCGAGACGACGGATTCCGATTTTTCGAGGTCGCCGGGGACCTCCCATTCTTTTTCGGGTAAAGGCCCGTCGACGACAAGAGCCCGATCGCGAAGGATATGATGGGTCAAGGACGGATCTTCGGCGACCACTTTGCCTCCCGCGATCCCGCTCGGATACATCCACTCGTCGAAGATCCAGACTTCGAGCCCCAAGCGACGGGCTTCGTCGACGGCGACTTTGAGGTCGTCCCACCATTTCGGGCCGAGATAATCCGGATGGGGCCGGGATTCCCAAACAAAACCCGTGTTCCCGCCGTCGGCAATTTCGTGGACGACGGTCCGGATGGTCTCGGCCGATTGTCCCTGCGTCCAGAGAAGAGGAACGAGCGTAGGCTTAAGCCGGGCCGGCTCCGGACCGCGGGTGGCCGGGGCCACCGAGGTCGAGAGAAAGACGGCGATGATTGCGGTCGCGAAAAGAAACTGCTTTTTTTTCATCGATAGACACCATATTCGTAAGCCGTGTCATACATAGCGACGACGTTCTCCGGAGGCACGTCGGCCTGGATGTTATGAATGCCGTTGAAGACATAGCCGCCGCCCGGCATGAATGCCGACAAGTTGGCCCGAACGCTGGCTACGACATCGGCGGGCGTGCCGCGCGGCAGAACGCGCTGCGAATCGCAGCCGCCGCCCCAAAAAGCAAGGTCGCGGCCGAACCGCCGTTTCAATTCAACGGGATCCATTCGTCTAGCGCTCGTCTGCACCGGGTTGAGGATGTCGATGCCGTTTTCGATCAGGTCGGGGATGAGAGGCGCGCACGATCCGCATGTGTGATACCAGATTTTCGCGTTCGTCCGGGACCGGATGTATCGGACGAGCCGTCGGTGCCGGGGCTTGACCAGGCGGCGATAAATCTCGGGGTTGAAGAGCGGCCCGTCCTGGCCGGCGAGGTCGTCCCCGATCATGATCACGTCCACCACGTCTCCGACCTCGTCAAGGAACAAGCGAAACCAGTCCAGCCAGTATGCGAGCATCCGGTCGAGCACCGCCTCGCAAAAATCCGGATTAGTCAACAAATCGCAGAACCATTGCTCGAGCCCGCGAAGATACCAGCCGTATTCATAGATCACGCCGGCGATGCCGCTGACCACGGCGTACGGCGTTTCGTCCCGGATCTCGAGGGCGCGCTCGCGAAGCCCGGCAAAACGGCCGGGGTCGTCGCCTTTCGGCCAGGGATAATCCCGGACGTCTTCGACCGTCGCGTCGGCCAGTGGATGAAGCGTGATGTCCATGTAGAGCTGCTGGTCGTCGGGCATCGACCATCGCACGCCGAATTCGTCCGTGAAATCGTGCCAGACACGGCCCTCGCGCTCGACCTTGACGACACCGCCCTTGAAAGTCGAAGCCGGGCCAGCCGCGATATAGCGCGTATCGACCCGGAAACGCTCGAGAACTCGCTCGCTCGGCCGGGCCAATTGCTGGACGGCGTCCATGGTCCGGACCTCCTCGGGAAAACCCAGATGGCCGGTCAATCGGTGGTAGGCGGTCTTATGGATGCCGGTCTGATTCCCGCCGAGGTCGATCGGGACCCGGTCTGGGATCCTGTGATCAAGAACCGTCAAGACCCGTTCGCGCGAAGTCATGGCCGAGTCGCGAGGTAATTGCCGTAGCCGACGACGATGGTCGAAAGAATGAGCGTCGCCAAGCCCATGGCCAGCAGCGTTTTCGTGAAGCGGCTGCTCCCCTTCCATTCCTTCAAGGCGATCCCCCACAAGGAGCTGAAGATGATGATACTCGCCATGTGGATGGTCCAGCTCGAGAATTTATAATGGCCCATCTGCGTCTCGCCCATCGTATAGAAAAAGAACTGCATATACCAGGTCACGCCGGCCAGGGCGCTGAAGAAATAGTTGTTGAGCATGGGGACGCGACCGCCCGCTTCGGGCTTCTCCTTAGGGAGGCGCTCAACGACCTCTTCGCTCGAAGCGTCAACCGCCGTTTCGATGATCAGCTCGTTGCCGCGATTCGGCGGCGCCTTGCGTAGCCGGCGGCTGAAATATTGATAGCCGGACCGATTTCTCACGTTCAGGATGACGCACCAGATGAAGTTTGAAGTGAAACCGCCGAGGAGGACGACGCACAACTTGGGCAGCCCCGTCCAAAGGGTCGTGGTGCCGTGCCGGGCGGAGAGTTCCGCGATCGGCGCGGCCGCGTCCAAGCCCATGGCGAAGCAGGCGCTGAAAACGCCGGAAAACGTCGCGACGAGGATGCCTTTGGCGAAGTTGAATTCCTTGATCGATGATGTCTTTTGATCCTCCGTCATCTCCTTCTCTTTGGACATGCCCGCCATGCCGGCGATGGCGATCCCCAGCATGCAGACGACGATCCCGATCAGGATCACCAGCCCCGACGTCGTCCCGAGGACTTTTTGGGCGAATTCGTGATGGAGGATCGGCGGGACGAGCGTTCCGATCACGGCGCAATACCCCAGGGCGACGCCCATTCCGAGCGACATGCCGAGATAACGCATGGTCAGACCGAACGTGAGTCCGCCCACGCCCCATAGCGCGCCGAAAATGTAAGCTTTGAGCAGGACCGCGAACGGGGCTTCGCCCAGAACGGCGAAAAGGTCGCGGGTGTTGACCGAGGCCAGGATCCACGGCGCGATGATCCAACTGAAAAATCCGCCAACGAGCCAGTACACTTCCCATGACCATTTTTTGACACTGCGATAAGGGACATAGAAACTTCCCGAAGCCAAACCCCCCAGCCAATGGAAAAAGACGCCGCGGAACGGATTGATGCTTAGCATGCGTTTACGCCCACGGATTTTACCATCCGCGAGGCCGAACTTCTAGCCGCTCGAGAAAGGTTCGTATTACTTATACCTTAGATTTCGAACGCCAGGCCGAGGCCGGCCGAAAATCGCCAGCCGCCAAGGTCCACCTTGTCTTCAAAAGGATGGACGTTGAGAGGCACGTATTTCGCTTCGACGGAGACTTGAACCGGCTTGAGAATCGTGAAGACCACCCCTCCGGCAAAATGAAGTCCCGACGATTTCGCGTTCACTGAATATCCGGCCAGATAATCGCTCACGATCGTCTGATTGTAGGAATAAGACCCAAATCCGGCATGGACATAAGGGCGGATGGTTCCAAGGTAAAAAGTATAGCTGAGAAAAATTTCTTTGCCGTTGATCTTGAGCTGGGTTGACTCGCTGTAGGGTTTGACCGTTCCCGACCGATTGTAGAGTTCGTAGCTGACCCCTATCCCGAATCCCTTTCCAAGCTCCAGGCTGAGATAGGGATATAAGACGGTGCCCTGGCCATAGATGTCCTTGAGCGCGGAATCATTAAGAGTCCGGATTCCGAAGAACGCGCCGAACCGGAGTCCGATGGCTTGAGCGGAGGAAGACAACCCGATGACGGCGCATACGAAAATGATCGCTTTTTTCATGTTGTTTTCCTCAGTTTCCGACCGTCGCGGGGTCGCTTTCGAAGCCCTGGCTGCTAATGGCCGTCATCCGATATGAGAAAAGCTGGTCCTTGCGCAGGCCGCGGTCGTCATATATCACCGTTGACGCAGGGAGCTCGACCAAAAAAGACCAGGCGCTGTCGGGCGCGTCCTTCGGCTTCCGGTAGAGCCGGTAGTTTGTAACGGTAGCCAAAGTCTGGGGGTTCGCCTGCCAGCTCAGCCTATTCGTATAGACCTTGAAAAAACCATAGTTGACCGCGATGCGCTGCAGTTGAACCTCGGCGGGAGGATAAACGGGCATCGCGGCGACGAAATGGTCAGCTTTAGTCCAGAAGCTTGCGCCCCGAGTGTTGTAGGCCTGGGCCCGCCAATAATACGTCGTGTTTCCGATTAACTCGGTCATCTGGAAATTGTTGGTCGTTATCCGACGATCAAAAATAATCGAGCTGAAACTGGAATCCTTGGCGACCTGGACGCGATACGAGTAAGCCGTTGGGACAACATCCCAGGTGAGAGTGACTCGATTTCCGGCTACCAATTCCCCATTGCCCGGCGTCCGCAGAACCGGGTTTCCGGGATAAGGGAGGGGATCTTCGGAAATCGGGTAGGGCGTTTGGTTGACGAGAACATAGATCTGGTTAATATAGGTATGTCCACCGCTCGGATAAATACCGATAACGTCCATATCACCATCGTTATCGATATCGACGAATTCCCCCCGCGGCGGCTCGCCCGCTTCGATCGCATGATTACTCCAGACCGCAGAGGTGATATCCTCAAACTGTATTCCCGCATGGTTTATGAAGAGTCGGGGAACGAAGCCGCCACCCAAAAAGTTTCGGGCTCCAAGAATGTCGGGCCAACCATCGCCATTGACGTCGGCGACCCGGCGATCGAATTCTCCACAGTTTGTCGTGTCGAGATAGGGACCGATGATACGGCTAGAGACATCGCGGAACGTTCCGTTGCCGTTGTTGAAAAGAATCTGGATCGGCATTTTTGAGCCTTGATCATAATCGGATAAGACCAGGTCTATCCAGCCGTCGCCGTTGAGGTCGGCGGCCTGGGCAGAGGTCGTTCCCGAACCTGTCCCAAGAAGATGCGGCGGAAGCGTATTTTCCGGAGCAAAGGTGAAATGGCCTGTTCCGTCGTTCATAAAAATAAAGTCCTGCGGATAATGCCCCGCACTCTCCCCCATGAAAATATCCGGATATCCATCGTTATTGACGTCCAACATTCGACAGTTATTGGGGATCCAGTTGGGCTTGGCTTTGGGAAGCCTTTCCGTCTTATCGCTGAAATAGCCTTGGCCGTTGTTGACCAAAAGCTGATAATCCGGTCCACCAGCTGAGGCAACAATCAGGTCGAGACTGCCATCTCCGTCGATATCGCCCTCAGCCGCGAAATACTTGTTTTCAATAAATTTCGGGAGACGGACTGAAGCCTCATTCACAAGCGTCCCGTCCGGTTTCTGGATGTAGAGATAATACCCTGCCCCCTGAAAATAATTGGCGGTTCCCTCGCTCCCTAAATCGACGACGAAGAGGTCGTCGAGTCCATCTCCGTTGAAATCGGCTACGACACATGAGCAGTTGCCCGTGGATTTTACGTCGCCGAGGACTTGAGCCGTCGATTCGGTGAAATGGCCGTAGCCATCGTTCCTATAAGCAAGAATTGGAACCGGGTTGTAGACCGTCGGCGAGATATCATTCTGAAAGGCAATGAGATCCGGGAAGCCGTCATGGTTGAAATCGATTGCGATGACGTTATTTAAATTTTTTTGAAGGGCGGGTGGAACCGAATATAAATCTCGGGTGAAATAAATCGTTGTCGCCGCGCTGTTCTGCTCTTGCCGATTCATTATGGCGCCGATGTTGGACCGCAAGGCCGGGCCGAAAAGGAATTCAGGTGCGACAAAGAGCAATATGCCCAACGCGAGAACCCAAAGCGCCCGAAACGAAGCTTTTATCATTTTCCTCTCCCCGAAAAGGAATAAAGCGCAGAAATTCCCTTCAGAAGCTTTGGGTATTTTTATTCCCGAACGGGAATGTATTACAGCTAATTCCCGCGAGTCAAGTCAAAAATCCCGCGAAGAACGCGGCCAGGCCATCGGGATGTCTCCGCCGCCGGTTGACATCCTCGATTCGCCAAATTAGGATACAAACCGGAACGAGGAGTAAACCCGATGCATAAAATCATGAAATGGATTCCCGCGTTGTTCTTCATAAGCCAAGCAATGCTTCTGATAGGCGCGGA
The DNA here is from genome assembly GCA_041479785.1 of Candidatus Aminicenantia bacterium. Lineage (GTDB taxonomy): Bacteria > Acidobacteriota > Aminicenantia > Aminicenantales > UBA4085 > JBGOYP01. The sequence goes on from JBGOYP010000025.1 coordinate 6,468, forward strand.
CAAGGTTCCCGCGCCCGAGTCCGTCCTCGGCTTCAAGCCGGGCACCGACAACAAGCTGGCGACATATGACCAATCGATCGCCTATCTCAAAGTGCTCGCTGCTTCGAGCAAGTCCCTGAAGCTCGTCGAGGCCGGTAAAACGACCCAGGGCCGGACGGTTTATTTCGCCCTGATCTCGGACCCGAAGAACCTGGCCAAGATCGACCGGTATCGCGAGATCGCCCGGCGCTTGGCCCATCCCGAAGGGTTGACCGATGAGGAAGCCCGCGGGCTCGCCCGCGAGGGCAAAGCCTTCGTCCACATCGACGGGGGATGCCACGCGACCGAAGTGGCCGGGCCGCAGATGACGCCCCAGCTCGCCTACGACCTTCTCAACCGCACCGAGGACCCGCAGGCCCAAGAAATTCTCAAGAACACCGTCCTCATTTTGTTCCCGACGATGAACCCGGACGGCCAACAGATGGTGGGAGAGTGGTATCTGAAAAACGCCGGCACTCCGTACGAGCAGTCCGGCCTGCCACGCCTCTATCAGGAGTACGTCGGTCACGACAACAACCGGGACGGCTACATGCTCAACATGATCGAGTCGCGCTTGCTGGAACATTTCTGGCGTCAATGGGAGCCGCAGGTCATCTATGTCCATCACCAGACGGCGCCGTTCCCGACGCGCATCTGGCTGCCGCCGTTCTCCGAGCCCGTCGGGCTCAACGCGCCCTACCTCTCCTCGCGCGAAGTGAACATGATCGGCATGGCCATCGCCAAGGGCCTCGAGGAACACGGCAAGACCGGCGCGACGCACATGGGCACCGCCTTCGATGCCTGGTATCCCGGCTATGTCGATTACGCGCCGATTTTCAAGAACATCCCGGCTTTCTGGACGGAGACGGCTGGGAATATGGCGACGCCGCGCGAATACACGATCAATGATATCCCCCAGAACTCCCGCGACTTCAGGCAGCAAAGCTTATATGTCAGCCCCTGGCAACCAGGCTGGTGGCGGCTCGCCGACGCCGTCGCATACGATGAAATCGCCTCGCTAGCGGTGCTCGAGTACGCCGCCAGATACAAGGATTCCCTTCTCTATAACCGCTACCAAGCCGGCCGCGACCAGATCGCCCTCGGCAAAAAGGCCGCGCCGTACGCGTATTTCATTCCCCAGTCCCAGCGCGACCCTGTCGCCGCCGTCGAGCTGCTCAGGCGCCTCGCGTTCGGCGGCGTGCAAGTGTCGCAACTTACCGCGCCGGTTACGTTGGACAACGTGACGTACGAAGCCGGCACGTGGGTGGTTCCCACGGACCAGGAATTTGCCGCGATGGCCCGCGAACTCCTCGATGTCCAGAAATATCCGGACCTCCGGCAATACCCGGGCGGACCGCCGATGCGGCCCTATGACGCCGCCGGATGGACGCTCCCCCTGCAGATGGGCGTGACATGGACGGCTTCTGCGGTACCGCTTAGCGAAGACGTCCGGAAAAATATGAAGGACCTTGGACCCAAGCCGAATCCGAAGGTCGTCCCTTCTCCTTATAATATGAAACCGACCGACGACCCGGCGCCTTTCGACAGTGTGCCCGGCATCGGCTTCGACTCCGACCGCACCGCGGCGGCGATCGTTCCTCCGCCGGGAAAGATCACCGGCGTGGGGACCGCCCTCGCCGTTGACCCCGCACAGAACAATGCATTCCGGGCGATCAACCAGGCTTGGAAGCTGGGCGCGAGCGTTCAATTCGCGGCGGCCTCGCCAGCCGTAGGGGCGCGCTATATGATCTTAGGCCTCTCCGAATCGGCGCAATCCGACCTCGTCCGCTCGCTCGCTTTGGCCGCCGAACGCACGGACGCCGTCGGCACTCCGCTGAAGAAGCCCCGCCTCGGCCTCTATCAGCCTTGGAGCGGCAGCATGGACGAAGGTTGGACCCGATGGATCCTCGAGCAATACGGCTTCGAGTTCGTCAGCCTGCATCCCGAGGACTTCAAGGCGCCGCTCCGCGACAAAGTCGATGTGATCATCCTCGCCGACGACGCCCGGATTCCCGTGGAGGGAGCGGCGGCCGGCGGCCAACGGGGAGGCGCGGCCGGCGGTCCCCCCGGCGGCGGCGCGCCGCAGGCTGGAGGCCGCTCCGGAGGCGGTGCCCGAGCCGTCCGTCCGGAATACGCCTATGCGCTGACCGCGGCTGACTTAAAAGGATTTGAAGCGTTCATCCGCGGCGGCGGCACCCTCGTCTGCTTCAGCTCGGCCACGCGTTTCGCCATTCAGCAATTTCAACTGCCGGTCAAAAATGCGGTGGAAGGCCTGAAATCGGAGGAGTTCTTCCTCCGCGGCTCGATCGTCGAGGTGACCGTCGACCCGACGCATCCGGTCATGGCCGGCATGCCGGAGAAGGCGGCCGTGTTCGTCGACGGAAGCCCCGTTTTTGTAACGCTCGACGGCTTCAAGGGCGCCATCCTGGCGAAATATCCGGAGATGGGCTCGCCGCTGTTGTCGGGGTATTTGATCGGCGAAAAGTATCTCCAGGGCAAGGCCGCCGCCGTGGACGTCGAGCTCGATCAAGGGCATATCGTGCTCCTCGGCTTCCGTCCTGAGTGGCGCGCCCAGCCGTTCGGGACGTTCCGCGTCGTTTTCAACACGGCGATCTACGGAAAATAAGAGGCTTCCATCTGCTGCTGCCGATCAGCGAGTCGGCGAGGTCGGTCGTTCTACTTCTTTATACTCAAGAGGAACCGCAGATTCCGACTGAGGATTTCGTCCGCGGGGCACAAGGTATGAAGCATCCCGATCGCGCCGACCTTCCTTAAAATCCTTTTCCAAAGAGGGTCGGACCCGTCGTTGTAGCCTCTCAAGATGCAATTCGTTTCGTGAAGGTCGAAGGAAACGGCGGCCTCCTCTTTTTCGAGCTTTCGTTTGTTGGCCGGGCAAACGGTCTGACAGACGAGGCAACCGATCAGACAGCGATCATGACGGGCTAATTTATCCTGGACCTGAGGAAGATCGCCCGGCGTTTCGGAAAAAAGCGTCAGACAGGTCTCGGCGTGGAGCAAAAATCTATTAGGACGGATAGACCCGGTCGGACAGTTCTCGAAACAAGCCCGGCAGTTTTCACAGGTTTTCAGACGTCGATCCGCATGTCCGAGTTCGCTCGCCCAAGAATCAGGGTCAGCGTCCAAAACATAGCCGAAGAGCTGATGATAGCTTCCGAATCCCTCGATATAGGTGATGTTGTTCTTCCCATAGGATGCCATCCCAGCCAGGATCGCCAAGGTTTTCAGGGGCGCGCTCAAGAGTCGCGCTTCCGGGAAACCCCGCCCCATTGAATTGACGAGGTCGGCCAGAACGGACTTTTTCAGTCTCCGGAAATTCACATAGGTCGGAGGGAGAATCGTAGCTAAATTCCCAGCGGACGTCTCAAACCTCAGGATATGGGCCGGCCTCCGCAGGGCGACCAGCATTAACGTCCCGTCTTTTAACGAATTCCGGCCGCGCCCCGGGACGATCCCGCGGAGTTGTCGACGATAGAATTCCCGGTCGATCTCGCCGACCTGGATCAAGTTCCGGACAGTCGAGTCCGCCTGTTCCAAAGCGCTTGAGCTCATGAAGGCGAGCCGGGCCTCTTTTTGAGCAGCCCAATCCGCCAGTTTCTTTTTTATGGCGGCGGGCCCCGAAATGGACATCGCTGACTTCTTCAAGCTCTCACGTCTTGACGACCTCGGCCGATGCGGCGATGGCCGTCGCTTTATCAAGTTGCACGTTGCGCTTCAAGGTGAACGTCCCCGCTTCAGCTTTTTCGCCTTATATTGAAATCCAAGAAGCTCTCCAAGACCTCCCGGTGAGCCGCTTTGACGGGCAACCTTTCGATAAGCCGCCGGGCGCGCTGGGCATAGCCCTTCATGCTCCGTCGGATATCGGCGGCGATCCCGTGGCTCTCGGCCAGGCTCCGGACATAGAGAATATCCCGCTCGGAAGCATCCGTCCTACCGAAGACAGAATCCAGTTTCTCCCGTTCCTCGGCCGAGGCTTTATCGAGAAGGCGAAGATAAATAAGGGTTTTTTTCCCTTGCCGGATATCCGATCCCACGGGCTTTCCGAGGACTTTCGCATCTCCGAAGAGGCCGAGCTCGTCGTCCTTGACTTGGAAAACGAGTCCCAGGTCCTCCCCCAGGCGCTCAAGACGTTTGCGGACGGACGGCTTTCCCCCGGCCAGGATCCAGCCCGCGACGAGAGGGAGCGAGAACGAATACCTCGCTGTTTTATAGCGATAAAGGTCCAGAACATCGCGCTCGGATAAAGCCAGTGCGGACGTCCCGGTCTCGATGTCGCGCATTTGGCCGAGGCCGACTAGGCCGAATTCGGCCGCAAAAAGTTTCTGGACTTCGCCTGTCCGTTCAGGGAGACCAGACAGGCCGGCCAGCGCCTCGAAGGCAAGAAAAATCGCGATCTCTCCGGCGCAGATGCCCATGCTCAGCCCAAAGTGCGACGCTCCCTCAAGATCGCTCCCTTCGGCCAAGCGCGCGTATTGCTCATGGACGGCCGGCTCTCCCCGGCGCCGGACGTCCTTGTCCATGATGTCGTCGTGGATGAGAAGGGCCGATTGGATGAGTTCCAGGGCCGTCCCGGCCCTCACGGCGGACCCGGCGAGCCGCCGGCCCGCCATCTCGTAACCCAGGCAGACCAGCCCTCCCCGGATCATTTTTCCTTTGCCGGTGAACCTCTTAAGCCGCCGGATAACGTCGTTTCCCCACGGTTTCAGGCGGGACATCTCGCCACGCTTGGCTGAAAGGAACCGGTCCAAATCCTCGAGGAGGCGTTTTTTTGTGTTGCGGAAATACCGGTCGGACGTCATAGCCCGCCGCCTTCGAACGGCGTCGAATCGGGCCTCGCGGCGCGAGATTCCAGCCGGCGAACGACTTCCAGGATCAACTCTTCCGGCGTCGAAGCTCCCGAAGCGATGAAGACCGTCGCCGTCCTCGGGATCTCGATATCCTCCACGGTCTCCGGCCGGTCGATGAGGTGGGTGCGCGGATTGATTTTACGGGCGATGTCGAACAGGTGCATCGTATTGGCGCTCCGCCGGGAGCCGATGATGATGACGAAGTTGGCTGTCCCAGTATGGACTTCGACCTCACGCTGCCGGATCTTCGTCGGCTTGCAGATCGTGTCGTGATATTCGACGTCCGGGACGATCTCGCGGATGCGGTCCAGGACGCGATGCGCCTCCTCTTCGATGAACGTCGATTGCACGACGACGCCGGCCCGCCTTACGTCCCGGAAGAGTCCCGGCTTGACCTCGTCCGGCGTATTCACGACGATGGCCCGCCCGACTTGGCCGACGATGCCCCGGACTTCTTCATGGCCGGCCTGTCCGACGACGACGGGGGTATGCCCTTTCGCCTCGACCTCCCGGATCACGTCATGGATGATCCTGACCATGGGGCAAGTGGCGTCGACATATTCGAGGCTCCTTTCTTTGAGTTCCCGATAGCGGCGGAGGGACGAGCCATGGCTCTGGAGGATGACGATGCCCCCCGGAGGGACGTCGTCCAACGCATCGACAATGCGCAAGCCTTTGTTTTTCAGGCCTTCGATGACGTGTTCGTTGTGGACGATTTCGCCGAGCATAAAATAGGTCCGGTCCGGCCTCTCGGCTAGAAGCCGGTTCGTGAGCTCGAGGGTTTTCCGCACGCCGATGCAATAGCTCAGCGTTTCCGACAGGACGATCTTCATGACGGGTCTTCGCGGGAGTTCCGGATATCGCGTCGCCGCGGCAGGTCACCATTGTAGTCAGAAGATTTTGACATTGTCAACGAATACGGCCGAATTCTCCCGAATTCGCCGGACTCGATGAGTCGGAGAGCGACAAAGAGCTTATTTCGTTTGGCCTGCGCCTGCCTTGCGGTTCTACTTCTGCATCTTGAGGGCGACCCGGGCCTCGGGTGATTCGGCCTTGGCCACGACCCGGACATGGTCCACCATGCGGCCGTTGGCAAAGTCGAGAAGCAGGTAGTAGCCGGGGTCGCGGACATTCTCATTCATATCCACGACCTGGGCCTCGCCGTTTCCGAAAACGACCTCGGCCCAGTCAAACCGGACCTTTCCAGAGACGACCTGCATCCAGAGCTTGGATCCCGTATTCTCGCAGTTGAGGGTGAATTCGGTCCAATCCTCTTCGCCAAGGAGATTTTCGGCGTCTTCCCAAAGAATCAGGTTTACAGGCGGGGGAACCGTGCTCAGAACGGGGGCCCACATGATCACCGGCAAGAAGAGGCGCGGAACGACCCGAAACGGGCGGCGGATAGCATGGGTGAACACGGCCCGCAGAGGTCGAACGATCGGGAACCCCTTATGAACGACGACCACCGTCCGCCGGGGCGGCTTGCGCCGCTGATCGGCGGAAACCGAAGCCGCGAACGATTGGAGACCGAACAGAACCAAAGCGAGCAAGAGAGGAACGATGCGTTTTTTCATTTGGTCCTCCTTCTGAATCCCATAGCAGATGAAATCATTATACCATCAATCTTCCCGGGATGCGTCAAGGGAAACGACGCCCGGGATGCTTCCGAATTTTTTAAGTGAACTTATCCCCCCCTGCCCTCCTTACAACAAGGAGGGGATCGTCAGCGTTTTGGGAAAAGCAGGATGGGCGATACAGGATTTGAACCTGTGACTCCTACCGTGTGAAGGTAGTACTCTGCCACTGAGTTAATCGCCCAGCCGGCGATAAGATACCATGATTCCGGCCCTCGCTCAAGGCGGGAAAACCCGATCGACGAGCGACGATTTGACTTCAATCCCGGCCGACCTTATACTTCGGCTTCTTAAGAAGGGTCCGATCATCAATCCATGGAACTGAAGGAGATCAACGACCGCCTCAAGCTGGCGGAACCCGAAACGATCCTCGCTTGGGCGCTCAAAACGTTTCCCTATCAAATCGGGATGACGTCATCGTTCCAAGCATCCGGCATCGTTCTCATCCATATGATCCGAAAAATCGCCTTCGCCTTTCCGGTCTTTTTCATCGACACGGGATTTCACTTTCCCGAGACGCTCGAGTTCAAGAATCGGCTGACTCGGGAATGGACCCTCAACATCCACACCATCATGCCGACGACAAATCGGAAAAAGCTGGATCGGGATTACGGCCGGTATCTCCACGACAGAGATCCCGACCTCTGCTGTCTAATCAACAAAATCACGCCCCTCAATAATCTCAAAAAAGAAATCGGCTTGAAGAACTGGATCTCGGCCATCCGCAAGGACCAGTCAGCGACCCGGAAGAATCTCGAGCCGCTGATGGTCGACTCGGACAACAACCTGCGCATCCATCCGCTCCTCAATTGGACGCGGGACCGGGTCTGGGCCTACATCCGAGAGGAGCGCCTTCCCTATCATCCGCTTTACGACCAGGGATACACCTCCATCGGGTGTTTCCCTCCCTGTTGCACGTCGAAGAACGGGTCCGAGGAGGATGAACGAGGGGGGCGTTGGGAAGGAAAAGAAAAAATGGAGTGCGGGCTCCATGAAGGTTTGAGCGTCGCCGACGCCGGGAGACCGGATTCCCCGCGAGAAAGGAAGGATCAATCATGAGCGTCACAACGAAATTCCATCTGCGGTGCAACGGTTGCGGAACGACCATCGAAGGTTTTTCCGACTGGTTCCGTTCCGACCAGCGCTGCCCGTCTTGCGGAAGCAATACGGCAGATGTGCAGTATCACAAGCCGGTCGAAAATGTCCGGTCCTTAATCGACAAAACGGCCAAAGCGACGAACGGCCTTTGGCACTATTTCGATGTTCTCCCCCTGAACGACCGAACGAACATCGTCTCGGGCGGGGAAGGGATCGTGCCCATCGACCGCTGGGAATTTTTGGAAACTTACGCTCGGGAAGGATTCCGCGTCTCGTGCAAAGTCTATGCCCACCGGCATGACGACAATTACGCGACGGGGACATTCAAGGACCTGTCCGGGTCCGTGGTGGCCAGCGTCCTCAAGGAGAACGGCATCCGGGATTATGTCGTGGCGAGCACCGGTAACATCGCGGTCGCGTATTCCCGGTATCTCAACGCCGCGGGCGTGACGCTCTATGCCTTCATTCCCGAGAATTCCTCGCCGGCGCAGGAGGCAGAGATCGCCTGCTTCGGCCAGCGGGTGTTCCGGGTGAAGGGGGACTACACGCAAGCTAAAGAATTCGCCCTCGAATTTTCCAAGAAGCACGGCATGCCGCTCGCGGCGGGCAATTTCGACCCCATGCGGATCGAAGCTAAAAAGATCATGCTTTTTGAATGGCTGAGAATGCTGAACGATCTCCCCACGGTGTATCTCCAAGCCTTGAGCGGCGGAACCGGACCGCTGGCCATCGCCAAGGGTTGGGGCGAGATCGCCCCGCTGAACATGGTCGAGAAGATGCCCCGCTTTCTCTTGGTCCAATCGGACAAATGCTGTCCGATGGCCGATGCCTGGGAGGAAGCAAAGGCGAAGGGATTCCCCGACGGCTGGGAGAAGACCTATCCGATCTACTCCGACCCCGAGACGATGATTCCCACGCTGGCCACCGGGTATCCGAAGACCTATCCTGTCCTCAGCCCGCTCGTTCGGAAAAGCGGGGGCGAAATATTCGCGTTCGACGAACGGGAGACCGTTCTGATGGCGCGGTTGGTTGCGTTTAAGCGTTCGGTCAGGATGGGCCCGGCCGCGGCCATCGTCGTCGGCGGGTTCATCAAGGCCCTGAGGAAAGGCTTTATCCGGGACGGGGACGTTGTCATGCTCAATATCGGGGAAGGCATCCGGTGAGCGCCCGAGTTTATGGAACGGATGATCGTGGTTTCCCGGGAAATCCGGTCGGTTGACGAATGCACCTTAGCGGACCGGCGCGACT
>JBGOYP010000026.1:0-14684 GCA_041479785.1 Candidatus Aminicenantia bacterium
ATATCGTCTAATGAAGCATTGTGTCAAGGAAACGAGAGAAGATTGCGCTTGGGATTTTCAATTTGATGGATATGGTGCGGAAGGTGGGACTTGAACCCACACGGCCTTGTATCGGCCATAAACTCCTGAGGCTTACGCGTCTGCCTATTCCGCCACTTCCGCACAGGATCGGAAAAGCAGGATTATTATATTCGGACGAGGAATGGGTGTAAAGAGTCGCGCGGTTTGATATAGTAAGTTCTTATGCTCGCCGCTTCGTCTCCGGTCCCACTTTGGATGGGCCTCCCCTTTCTGACCATGATCCTCGCCATCGCTCTCTTTCCGCTGGCGTGGCCCCGATTTTGGGGGAAAAATCGGAACAAATTGACCGTAGCGATCGTCTTGAGCGTTCCCGTCCTCGTTTTTTTCCTCGCCCGCGGCGCTCCTCAGGAGGTCGGCCGAACGCTCCTTTTCGATTATTTGCCGTTTATCATCCTCCTGGGCTCGCTCTACACCATCACCGGAGGCATTCATCTGGCCGGAGACCTCGAGGCCACCCCGCTCGCGAACACCCTCTTTCTCGCGATCGGCGCCGTTCTTGCCTCGCTGATGGGAACGACGGGCGCCGCCATGCTTCTCATCCGGCCCGTCCTCAAGACGAACTCCGAGCGGAAATATAAAGTCCACACCGTCCTCTTTTTCATCGGCATCGTCGCCAATACCGGCGGCCTGCTCACCCCGCTCGGCGACCCGCCGCTCTTCATGATGTATTTGCGCGGCGCGCCGTTCTTCTGGTTTTTCCGCCTCTTCCCCGAATGGGCGTTCGTCAACGGAGTCCTCCTCGCGATCTATTATTTCATCGACGTCCACTACCATAAAAAGGAACCTCCCGAAGCCATCGCCAAGGACAAGGCCGACGTCGTCCCCTTGAAAATCGAAGGCCGGCTCAATTTTCTCTGGCTCCTGGCCGTCATCGGGGCCGTCGCCGTCCTCAATGAGAACACCCTGCCCTTTCTCAAATCGACTGTTTATGCCCGGTTCCTCCGGGAGGCGGTCATCCTGCTCATGGCCGTCCTGTCCTATGTCTCGACCGGAAAACACGTCCATTATCACAACCGTTTCCACTGGGGACCGATCGCGGAGGTCGCCTACCTCTTTCTGGGTATTTTCATCACGATGGTCCCGTGCCTGATCTTTTTCGAAACCCGTGCCCGCGCTCTCGGCATCTCCACGCCCAGACAATTCTTCTACGGCGCCGGCGCGCTGAGCAGTTTTTTGGACAACACGCCGACCGCCGTGGTTTTCCACGCCCTCGCCCTCGGTCTCGGCGGTCAAACGCCGTCCCTGGTCGCGGGGATCCCGGCGGCTCTCCTCAAGGCCATATGCGTCGGCGCGGTCATGTTCGGCGGCATGACCTATATCGGCAACGGGCCGAACTTCATGGTCAAGGCCGTGGCCGAGCACGATAAAATCCGCATGCCGCATTTCTTCGGCTATATGGCGAAATTCTCGCTGGTCATCCTTCTCCCCGTTTTTCTTCTGGCCCAGATTCTTTTTATTCGATAGAGATCCTCGCCCGGACCCGCCCCCTCTTGACAAACGGGGATTCGGCTCGTATTTTAGACATACATGGTCTCCTTGATGAGAGATCGGCTTAGCAGGTTCTGTTCCGACAGAAGGGGAATATTGAAACCCGGAAACAAATCCGATTTGTCATATCGTTTTTAAGGAGGTTTCATGAAGCTTTCGAACCGGCAACAGATCGAGGCGATCGCCCGCTTTAGAAGCGAGGCGTTTCTGACGACCTCGTTCTTCCTGAACACCGACAAAGGCCATCTGCCGAAAAAGGAGATCGCCGTTTCGGCCAAGAATCTCGTCAACGACGGCCAGGCCCGTCTGGACGGGCTGGCCCTCCCGAAAGAACGAAAGGCTTCGCTCGTCAAGGATCTCGAAAAGATCGGCGATTACTGCGCGAATACCCTGGAAGGCAACAGCCCCGGGCTGGCCGTTTTTTCCTGCCAGGGCGCGAATTTCTGGCAGGATATTCATCTTCCTCATCCGCCGCGCAATCGCATCCTCTTCGATAACAACCCCTATATCCGGCCGCTTTCCCTGATTCTCGGCCGGTATCATCGGACCTGCGTCGTTCTCGTCAGCCGCAGGGAGGCCAAATGGTTCTCGGTCTTCATGGGCGAGATCACGCCTCTCGACAACATGACGAGCGACGTGCCGCCCAGGGTGAAAGAGGGCGGGTTCGAGGGCACGGCCGCGAAGCGCATCGAACGCCACCTCGAGGCGCATCTCCTCGACCACTTCAAAAAAGCGTCCCAGCGGACGTTCGAGATCTTTAAAAAAGACCACTTCGACTGGCTGCTGCTCGGCGGCGACGACAGCTTTTTTTCCGACCTCGAGCTCCATCTCCACCGCTACCTGCTCGACCGCCTGAAAGGCCGGCTAAAGGCCAAGCCGTCGGACACGACCGATAAAATCCTCAAGGAAGCCGTCGAGCTCGAAGAGCGGATCAACGCGGACGAGGAGCAAGGCTGGGTCAGGAAGTTCGTGGCCGAGCTTGAAAAGGGCGGCCGGGCCGCGTCCGGGATCAAGGACACGCTGAGAGCGTTGAACGGGGTCGAGGTCCAGTCCCTTCTCGTTGCCCACAATTTCTCGACGCCGGGGAAAATATGTCCAAAGTGTAAATTCCTCTATCTCGAAGAAGCCGTCTGCCCCTCGTGCCAAAAGCCGACGGAGGCCGTGGCCGATGTCGTGGACGAAGGCATCGAGGCCGCGTTCAAGGAGAACGCCGTGGTCAGGCACATCACGCCGCCGTCGCGGCTCGACCATTACGGCAGGATCGGCGCCCTGCTGAGATTCAAGATTTAGTTCGCGCGACTCACGTCGTCTTTTTGAACGAGACCCGCTCGAACAAACTGTAAATGATCGGGATGACGAACAGGGTCAGGAACGTCGTCGCCGTCAGGCCGCCGATGACGGTGATGGCCATCGGCGCCCGCATCTCGGATCCCATCGAATTGCTGACGGCCATCGGGATCATGCCCAGGATCGTCGCCAAAGCCGTCAGCAAGACCGGCCGCAGCCGGGTGACGGCGCCCTGGATGATCGCCTCCCTTCGGTCGATGCCGCGGCGCTTCAGCTGGTTCATATAATCGATCATGACGATGCCGTTGGCGACGGCGATCCCCGCGAGAAGGATCCCGCCGACGCCCACCATCAAGTTGACGGGCTGTCGCGACACGAGCAGGAGTAGGACGACGCCGATCAGGGCCATCGGAATGGTGAACATGATCACGAACGGATGGAGAAACGACTCGAATTGGGAGGCCATGACCATATAGATCAGGAGCAGGGCCAGGGCGAAAACGCCGGCCAGGACGAGAAACGCGTCCTTCATCTGCTCATAAGCGCCGCCGTACTCGATGAAATATCCCGGCGGAAATTCCCGCCCGACCGCGGCCAGCCGCGTCTTGATATCCTGAACCACGCCGCCGAGGTCGCGGCCGGAGATGTTGGCCGTGACCGTGACAATCCGGGTCTGGTTTTCGCGGCCGATCTCGATCGGGCCTTCGCCCGGCTCGATGGCCGCGAGCTGGCCGAGGTAAACCGTTTTATTGATCGGATTCAATATGGGAATGTTCCGGACCATGTCCATGTTGTTCCGGAATTCCTCCCTAAATTGGACACGGATATCGAACTCCTCTCCGCCCTCGCGATAGCGGGACACGACCTTGCCTTGCGTGGCGGTCTCGACGATGGTGGCGACCTGATAGACCGACAGCCCCGCCTGGGCCGCTTTTTGGCGGTCGATCCGGATGCGGTATTCGGGTTTTCCCTTGGCCAACGTATGGGTGACATCCCGGAGGCCCGGGACGTCCTGGATCCTGCCGACGACCTTATCGCCGATCCCCTTGAGCACGGCCAGGTCTTTTCCGTAGATCTTGATGCTGACGGGGATCTGCTGCCCGCCCATGATGAAGCCCGAGACATCGATCGCCTCGAACTTGACGTTGGCGAGCTGCGGCAATTCGCGACGGACCCGTTCCAGCACCTGGAGGTCGGTCCACCGGCGGTCCGTCTTGGGGACGAGCCCGATCCAAAGCATCCCCTCGTGCGAACCGTTCGTAGTAAATCCGCCCTGCCCGCTCATCGTGCTGCCCTGGTCGGTTTCCTGGCCGCCTTGCGTCGTGACGGTCCGGACCTCGGGCTGCCGGGCGACGATCTTTTCGACGACGGTCAGGACCCGGTTGGTTTCCTCCAGAGACGTGCCCACGGGCATCTTGACCTTCAGGAAGATCATATCCACGTCAAACGGCGGCAGGAATTCCGTCCCCAGGAACGGGACGATCGCCAGGGCCAGAGCGAACAAAAGGAACGCGCCGCCCAGGACCCAACGCCGGCGGCGCAGGGCTTTTTCCAGAAGCCGGCGGTAAAACCGCCGCGCCTTTTCGAACCGGCTCTCCGGCCGTTTTTTGTTCGAACTCCGCGATTCGCCCTTGGCCCGGAGGAGCAGAGAGGACAGCATCGGGACGATCGTCAGCGAAACAAAAAGCGACGAGACCAGGGAGAAGACGATGGCCAGGGCCAGCCCCCGGGTGAGCTTGGCCGTGATGCCGGACGCGACGACCATCGGGAAAAAGACAACGATCGTCGTCAACGTCGAGGCCGTAACGGCCATGCCGACCTCGGAGGCACCCCGGATCGCCGCCTCGGCCCGGCTCTCCCCGAGCTCGATGTGGCGGAACGTGTTCTCGATGACGACGATCGAGTCGTCCACCATGCGCCCGATCCCCAGGGCCAGGCCTCCCAAGGTCAGAAGGTTCAGGGTGTAGCCCGCGAGATAGAAAGCGATGAACGTCGTAATGATCGACAGGGGAATGGCCAGGCCGATGATCAGGGTCGGACGCCAGTTCCTGAGGAAAAACAGAATAAGAGCGATGGCCAGGATCCCGCCGATGATCGCATCGTCCACCGTGTACCGCGTTACACGCTGGATCATGTCCGACTGGTCGAAGGCGTCGCTGAATTCAAGGCCGGGGGGAAGAGTTTTCCGGACCTCGGCCAGCGCCTTCTTGACGGCCGTTCCCGTGATGGCCGTGTTGGCGCCGGACCGCTTGCTGATCATCAGGAAGACGCCTTTTTTCCCCTGGATCCGGCCGATCGTCCTGACGTCTTTTGTCCCGTCGACGACGTCGGCAACGTCCTTGACGTAGATGACCTCGCCCGTCGGCGTCGCGCCGACGACGGTATTCCGGATGTCGTCGAGCGTACCGTATTCGCCAAGCGTCCGGAGGAGATATTCCGAATGCCTTTCCGTGAGATAGCCCGCGGGAAGGTTGATGTTTTCCATCGCCAGGGACATCAGGACCTTGTCCAGGGACACCTTCCGCGCGTCGAGAGCGTTCTTGTCGACCAGGACCTGGATCTCCCGGGTTTCGGAACCGAAGACGCGGGCCGAGGCGACGCCGTCGACGCGTTCCAGCCGCGGCGCGATATCGTCCTCGATCAACGTCTTGAGGGCGAAGCCGGGCATGTTGCCGGTGACGCCGTACATCATGATCGGCATCTGGGCGAAACTGAACTTCAAGACCATCGGGTCCTCGGCGTCCTTGGGCAGGAAGTTCCGATAGAGCTTGATCTGGTCGCGGATGTCCTGGGCCGCGAAGTCCAGGTTGGCGCCCCACTCGAACTCGGTGATCACCATGGACAGGCCTTCCATGCTCTGGGACGTGACCTTGCGGACCTTGTTGACCGAGCTGACGACCTGCTCCAGCAGCCGCGTGATCGATTTCTCGATGTCCTCCGACGAGGCGCCCGCGTATTTCGTGACGATCGTCACGGTGGGATACTCGATGTCGGGAAAGAAATCGAGGCCGAGCTTGGAAAACGCGATCAGGCCCACGACGACCAGGATCATGACGATCATGAACGTCGAGACCCGCCGATGGACGGAAAACTCCGGCAGCTTCATTTGTTCACCCCGGAAAGGACCTCGATCCGGGAGCCGTTTTCCAGCCCGTAGTTGCCTTCGACGATCACGACATCGCCGGCCTTGAGGCCGTCGACGATTTCGACGAAATCCGCGTTTTGAAGCCCGATCCGGACCTCTTGCCGGCGGGCCGTTCCGCCTTCAGCGACAAAGACATATTTATAGTCGATGATGGCTTTCTGGGGCAGGACCAGGACGTCCTCCCGCGTGCTGACATCCAGGACGACATCGCCGAACGTCCCCGGCCGCAGGAGCAGACCCGGATTATCAATGAGGACTTCGACCCGGAATTTCTTCGCATAAGCATCCGCGGTCTGGCCGACGAGACTGACCGTTCCGGCGAAATCCAGGCCGGCCGCGCTCGAGGTCGTGACAACCGCGGCCTGTCCCTTTTGGAGACGGCCGATGTCGCGCGGGGAGGCGTCGAGGACGATTTTGATCCGCGAAAAATCCATAAGCGTCAGGATCCCGCTCGCCGGGGAAAAACCGCCCATCATCGGATTGATCACGTCGCCGACCTGAGCGTTCTTCGAGGCGACGACGCCGTTCCAGGGCGCTTTCATAATGGAGACGTCGAGGTAGTGGCGGGACAGGTTCAAGGCCGCCTGGGCCTGCTCGAGCTGGGCCTTGCCGGCGTCATATCCCAACTTGACCTGTTCGTATTGTTGGTCAGAGACGGCCTTCTCCCTGAGCAGGCGGTCCATCCGGTCCTTGTTCTTCTCCATGTTCTTGAAGTTCGCCTCCGCCGCCGAGACGGCGGCTTCAGCCTGCTTGATTTGGAGCCGGATCGATTCCGTTTCGAGCTCGGCCAGGAGCTGGCCTTTCTCGACCGGCTGGCCTTCGTCGACGTAGATCTTGGCCACTTTGCCGGCGGTCTCCGGCGTGATGTTGATTTTCTGCCAAGCCTCGAATGTGCCAGTATACGTGAGTCGTTCCGAGATCTTCTGCCTCGCGACCTTGACCACCTTGACCGGAGTCGCGGTGACGGCTCCCGCCTTGGCCGTTTCGGCCTCTTTGGCCGACCGGCAGGCGGCGAGCGCGCCGAGCCCGAGAATAATCACGAGACCGCTGCGTACGATGGATGTCCTCATGTTCGTCCTCCGCTATTTCACGGCCGGCTCGTCCGGGCCGGCGCCGGTCGCCTTCTCAAGCTCGGCGAGAGCCATGGCGTAATCGAACAGCCCCTGCGAATAGTTCGTCCGGGCCTGGGACAGAGCGACCTGGGCCGAGCTTACGTCCAGGTTCGTCGCCAGCCCCTCGGAGTAGTTGAGCTCCGCGATCCGGACCGCTTCCTGGGCCTCCTCGACGTTCTTTTCCTGCGAGAGAAGAGACTCGCGCGCTTGCCGCAGCTTGAGGATCGAATCCTGGACCTCGAACTTGATCATGTCCGTCAAGCCCTTCTGGCCGAGCTCGATCTGCCTGAGCACGGCCTTGGACTCGCCGACCTTGGCCGCATTGGCGAAGCCGTTGAAGACCGGAAACGACAGAACCAGGTTGATGGAGTAATAGCTCTCCCAGGCGTCCTTCGTGAATTTGAACTGGTCGCCCCAGTAATTAAGCTGGCCGCCGACGGCCACCGTCGGAAGGTAAGCGGCGCGGGCGACCTTGACCATCTCCGAAGCCATCTGCTGCTGATATTTGAGCTGATTGAGGTCGGGCCGTGCGGTCAAGGCCTGGGCGACGCTCGCGTCAACGTCGGCCGTGACCTCCTGGTAGCCGAGCCTGCCCTGGACTTCGACCGGCTGGGCAAGGTCGATCCCCAAGAGCGTCTTGAGGCCCAGCCCGGCGGAGACCAGGCTGTTTTTCGCCCTGATGAGCTGCGGCTTGAGGTTCGCGAGCTGGACCTCGGTACGCAGCAGGTCGAACTTGGAAGCCATGCCGGCGTCATAGAGGCTGCGGACGGTCTTCAGGTGTTTCTCGGCCAGGCCCACGGCCTCCTGGGCCACGCTCTCGAATTCGCGGGCCAGGAGATAGCCGTAAAAAGCCTGCTTGACGTTGTAGACCGTATCCTGGCGGGCGCGGCGGATCCCTTCTTTCGTGGACTGGAGGTTGTAACCGGCCTGTTTGTAGCCGGAGACAAGCCGCCCCCCCGCATAAAGAGGAACGGAAAAATTCAGCGTCAGCTGATAGGTTTTGGTGAAGTCGAACTTGACCCGCTGTGACGACATGCCGGGGAACAGCGGCGGGATCAGAACATCGAAGAGCTTTTTATCCAGGATATCCGTCCCCTGCCCGTTCAGGCTCGGAAAGAAGCCGGCGACGGCCTGGCGGACGACCGCGGAGGCCTGGTCCTCCTTGGCTTTTTCGGCCAGATACATCGGATTCTGGAGGAGCGCCAGCCGGATGCTCTCGTCCAGCGTCAAGACGATTTTATCCTGGGAAAACGCGGTAGCGCTCAGGACGAGCGCCAGTCCCAGAACGGCCACGGTTTTAATCGTGCGATGCATCATCGTTCTCCTTTGCTAAGCATTGCCGTGTTCGAGGCCGCGAAGCAGAAATTGACAGAGCTCGTCGATGTCTCGTTCGATGTCGGGCTTGGCTTCGCTCCAGAAAAGCCCGACGAAATAGCCCTCGACAACGGCGTCGAAGAACCGTGACGCCGCAGCGGGGTCCATCTCCCGAAATTCGCCGGAGGCGATCCCTTCCCGGAAGAGCTCGGCGCCGCCGGCGATCATGGCGTTTCGCTTCGACCGGATCGTCCGGATGAACCGGCGCTCCGTCTCCGAGCCGGAGCGTCCCCGCTCGGAAACCATGGTTTGGATCAGTTTGATGAACGACCGTTCCATCAGGAAGACGCGCGCGATGTTTCCCTTCTCGGTCTCGAACTTGATCCCGACCGCCAGCGAGGCGCGGAGCTTCTCCCGCGCGGACGCGTTCCGGCCTCGTATGGCCCGGAGCTCGGCGTCGACCTCCTCGAGATAATGGCCCAAGATCTCGAAGATGAGCTCCGCTTTGCTCCGGAAATACCGGTACAGCGTCGCCTTGGAAAACTGGGCCTCGGCGGCGACATCGTCCATGGACGTCTCGTGGAATCCCTGGCGGAGGATGACGGCTTCCGCTGCATGAAGGATCGTCTCGCGGTTCTCCCGCAGGCGTTGCCGCTCCCGCTCATGGCGTCGGTCGTTTTTCTTCATGCTGAACCTGTCAGTTTATATTTAATACTTATAAGTTCATTCATAATACTCATGAGTTCAATATAGCCAGGATACCAGGCCGCGGGAAACGTGTCAAGTCCGGCGGTCTCCGTCCGGAGATGGCGTGCGTTTGAAACGCGGGAAACAGTCAAGGTACAATAGGAGGGCCATGAAGATCCGGCAGGCGCTCGCGGGGCTCCTCTTCGTCATGCTCCCCTCCGCCGTCCCGAACGGACCGCCGCCCGCCGCCCCGGATCCTTCATCCTGGTTGATTCGGATGACAGTCGATGTCCGCGGCGATTACCGGATGGAAGAAACGTCCACGCACTGGACGGGAACGTACGCATTCGTCTTCAATTGGGAAGGGATGATCGAGCGGGACGGCGAGGATTTTCTCCTGATCCATAACAAATGCGACCTGGCCTCACGCCGGTTCGAGGAACGGGTGTTCGGAAAAGACACGTTCCGCGTCCTGACCGCTGACGACGTCCCCGATAGTCCCGAGCTGAGCGTCAAATACGTTCTCCGGGACAACGGCCGGATCCGTTTCAACTTCGCCGTGGAGGGCTTCGAGGTCCCGCTCAACGACGCGCCCGAGACATTTCCTCTCGTCCTCCCTGCCTCGGCCGAAAACACCGACCGGCCCGGCGGGTTCAATTACAGCCTGTTCGTGAAATCGGGCTCCAACGACATCACTCTCGATGAAAAAGCCATCCTGGCCGGCCCCGCCGAACGCACGTTCTCCTGGACGTGGGTCTGGCAAACGCGCGTCTTGAAGGCGGACACGACCTTGTCGCAATCGAACCGGCACGAGGTCAAGGTCAAGCTGTTCTTCACCCCCCGAAAAGACTGAGACCCGGCCGTCTCAAGCCCGGGGATGAAATTTGTCGTAGACCTTGCGCAGCCGCTCGCGGCTGATATGCGTGTAGATCTGGGTCGTCGTGATCTGGCTGTGCCCGAGCATGAGCTGGACCGCCCGCAGGTCCGCGCCGCGTTCCAGAAGATGGGTGGCAAACGAATGGCGGAGGACGTGCGGGCTGACATTGGCCGGCAAGCGCGCCGCCTTGGCATACGCCCGGAGCATCTTCCAGAAGCCTTGCCTGGTGAACGGCCGGCCGCGCCGTGTCAAGAAGAGGGCGTCTGTCGGGTCCTTGAGGAGCGACGGCCGCGCCCCATCAAGATATTTTAGGACCGCATCGACCGCTACCCTTCCGACCGGGACGATCCGTTCCTTTCCTCCCTTTCCCCGACAGAGAAGGAACGAGTCCTTGAGATGGACGTCGTCGAGGTCGAGCCCGACGAGCTCGGACACACGGAGTCCCGCGGCATACATCGTTTCGAGCATCGCCCGGTCCCGGACGCCACGGGCGTCCCTTTTATCGGGCTGGCGTAAAAGCGTCCCGACCTCTTTTATCGTTAGGAACTTGGGCAGCGAAAACCAGGCTTTGGGGGAGGATAGGTGAACGGTCGGGTTCCTCGTCACCCGTCCGTCCAGGATCAGGAATTTATAGAACGCCTTGAGGGTCGAGATGAGGCGAGCCATCGATCGCGGGGCGAGCCCCGCCGCGCTCTGTCCCTGGACGAACCGGACGACGTCGGTTTCGCGCACCCGGTCGAGCGGGACTTTGGCCTGGCCCAGAAAGACGAGGTATTTGGCGATGTCCCGGCCGTACGATTGGACGGTGTTGTCCGAGAGGCGGCTCTCGAATTTCATGAACGCCAGGAACTGCGCCCGGACGTCCTCGGCCGCGGGATCGGCGGGAGTCATGTGAGGAGGGAGTTGTTCTCGCGTTCCTGGCCGACGGTCGTGTGCGGGCCATGGCCGGGCCAAACGACGGTCTCGTCGGAAAGCGTCATGATCTTGGTCCGGATCGATTTCTCAAGCTGCTTGGCCGACCCGCCCGGGAGGTCGGTCCGGCCGACGCCCTCGCAGAAAAGCGTGTCCCCGGACAGAAGAAATCCGTCGCCGAGCAGGCTGATGCTTCCCGGCGAATGCCCCGGCGTATGGAGGACGCGGAGCACGCCGCGGCCGATCTCGATCGCGTCGCCGTCGGCCACGAACCGGTCCGCGGGCGGCGAATCCTTCGCCCCCAGGAACAGGCTGAGCTCGAGCGACTGCGTCTTGCCGAGCATCGGGCCGTCGGCGGCGTGGATGACGAGCGGCACGCCGAATTTGTCCTTGATGTCCCGGTTGGCGCCGGTGTGGTCGATATGGCCGTGGGTGTTGATGATCAGCGCGGGCTTGAGGCCCTCGTCGTAGATCTCGGGAAAGATGCGCTCGGGCTCGGCGCCCGGGTCGACGACCGCGCAGACGCGCGTCTCTTCGCAATACACCAGGTAACAGTTGGTTTCGAGTGCCCCCACGACGATCGTTTTGGTCTTCATCGCGCGTCCTTGCCCCCATCATAAATCGGGACTTTCGCTTTAGTCAAGATGCCGGGATTCTGCTATAATCGACGCCGTGGACGCGACGCCCTGGCAGCTTCAGGTCGCGAAGAAATCCCTGAAGAAAAAAGAAAAGATCGACCTCATCCGCGACCGGCTGTCCGTCGCCCCGACCGACGTCTGCCTCGACCTCGGCTGCGCCCAGGGCATCCTGAGCTATTTCCTGCGGAAAAAAGGCGGGGCCTGGGTCAGCGCGGACCTCGACTTCACGAACCTCAAAACGAGCCAGGCTCTCCTCGGGTCCAACCTCGTCCGGATAGGCGAGTCCGGGCTGCCGTTCAAAAACGGCGCGTTCGACCGCGTCGTCTGTCTCGATTATCTGGAGCATGTCGACGACGACGCCCTGACGCTCGCGGAAATTCGGCGCGTCCTGAAGGCCGGAGGTCAGCTCGTCCTCGTCACGCCGCACACGGGGCGGTTTTTCGTTCTTCAGAAGCTCCGGCCGCTGGTCGGTCTCAAGCTCGAGTTCTACGGGCACAAACGGGCCGGATACACGCTCACCGGCCTCCGCGACAAATCCGCCAAGGCGGGCTTGCGCGTCACGCGACATCGGACGTATTCGCGCTTCTTCACCGAACTCCTCGAGCTCGTCCTCAACGCCGCGTACGTGAATCTCCTCTCGGCGAAGCCCGAGGCCAAACTCCGGGACGGCCATATCCGGCCCTCGACGTCGGACGAATTCGCCGCCCAGAAGAAGGCGTTCGGTCTCTACAGGGTCCTTTATCCTTTCGTCTGGCTCGTCTCGCGTCTCGACCTGCTGCTGTTCTTCCAACGGGGCAACGCGATCGTCATTTGGGCCGACAAGGACTGACCGGCCAGGAACGCGCCGGCCCCGGCCGCGTCTTGTTTCTCCGGGAAAATTGGGCTAATCTATGAAGCCCATGGATATCCCTCAGGAGGCTCGTTATGGCTATCGTTCTTGATGGAAAATCATTGACGGCCGAAACGCTCGTCCGCATCGCTCGCGCCGGCGAACGCGTCGAGGTCGCGCCCGAATCCCTAGACAAGATCAAGCAGTGCCGGGCGATGATCGAAGACAAGATCAAGGCCCGCGAAATCATGTACGGCATCAACACCGGCATCGGCGAGTTCTCCGAGGTCGTTCTGACGGACGATCAGGTCAAGGATTTCCAGCGCTATCTCATCTACAACCACGCCGCCGGCATCGGCGACCCCGCTCCCCTCGAGCACGTCCGCGGAGCCATGGCCAGCCGGATCAACGTCCACGCCAAAGGACGCTCCGGGTGCCGCCCCGAAATCACGCTGACGCTTGTCGAGATGCTCAACAAGGGCGTGACGCCGGTCGTGTGCGCGAAGGGCTCGGTCGGCGCGTGCGGCGACCTCGCGCCCATGTCCCAGATCGCGCTGCTGCTCATGGGCGAAGGGGAGGCCTTTTTCAAGGGCGAGCGCCTCCCTGGCCGCGTCGCCATGGAACGCGCCGGCATCCCCATCCCCGGCCTCCAGGCCCGCGACGGCCTGGCCGCCATCAACGGTTCCAACCTGACCGCGGCCATGAGCGCCATTCAGCTTTACGACATCAATCGCTGGCTCAAGCAGGCGGAGATTGCCTGCGCCATATCGCTCGAGGCGCTCGTCGCCAACCTTAAACCCTACGACGTCCGCCTTCACCGGGAACGAGGCTTCCCGGGCGCGATCCGGTCGGCCCAGGCTATCATGCGCTGCATTCAGGGCAGCGACCTCGCCACCGGCAAGATCAAGACTAAGGTCCAGGACGCCTATTCCATGCGCTCGACGCCGCAGGTCATCGGCGCGGCCCACGACGCCGTGGCTTACGCCCGCGCCCAGGTCGAAACCGAGCTCAACGGCGTCGCGGACAACCCCATCTTCCTAGCCGAGCACAAACTGACCCTGACCGGCGCGAACTTCCAGGGGTCGCCGGTCTCGCTTCCCATGGACATGGTCGGCACAGCCGTGACGATGGTCTGCGTCCTGAGCGAACGCCGACTCAACCGTCTGACCAACCCGGCGCTCAGCGTCGGATTGCCCGCGTTCCTGACCAAGGGCGCGGGGATGTTTTCCGGCATGATGCTCAGCCAGTACACCGCCGACCATCTCATCGTCGAACAGCGCATCCTGTCCGCGCCGGCCTCGATCCAATCGATCCCGGCCGCCGCCGACCAGGAAGACTTCGTCTCGATGGGCATGAATACGGCGTTGAAGAACCAGCAAATCCTGGACAACGCTTACGGCGTTCTCGGCATCGAGCTCATGGCCGGCGCCCAGGCGCTCGACTTCCGCGAGTTCACGCCCGGACACGGGGTCCAGGCCGCGCGCGCCGTCATCCGCCGGCACGTCGCCCACCTCGACGTGGACCGCCCTCTCTACACCGACCATAACACGATGAAGGCGCTCGTCCGTTCGAGCGAAATCCTGGACGCGGTCGAACACGCTGTCGGGAGCTTGGAATAAGGACGAGGCTCCCCTCTCTCACAAATGGAGAGACCTGGCCCCGATAAATAAGTTATAATTCCGCCATGGACGCGTTCCTGGCCAGGGAAGCCGTTCAGGCGCTCGAAGCTTTAAGCGCCGTCTCTTCCGCGGCCCATCTCAAAGGCTGCCTCCTGGGGCATAAGCGCGGCCGCCGCGTCATCGTCGAAAAGGTCCTCCCCGTTCCCGCGGGGTTCGACGCCACGCTCGAAAATATGATCCGCCTTGACCGCATCTTTCGCGGCCGGATGGTCGGTTTCTTCGCCCCGCGCGGTTCGGCCTTCAAGAAAGCGCTCCTCCAGCCGATCGCCTGCGGCCGCCTGTTCCTCAGCGTCCAGCCGCGCCAACAAGGCGGCCTCTGCCTCAAGCCTTTCCTGATCGACTACGACGGCCGTTTTTCGTTTACCCCGGTCAAGCTTATCCGGGAAAAGGAGGGGAGGTTATGAGCGATCTCCTCGACGACGGACAGAAAAAATATCTTCTCGCGCTGGCGCGCGAAGCGATCACGGCCAAGCTCGTGGACCGTAAGGCCGTCAAAGCCGCGACGGAGGACACGCTGTTACGAGGCAAGCGCGGCGCCTTCGTCACCCTGAACATTCACGGCCGGCTCCGGGGCTGCATCGGATACCCTCTGCCCGTCAAGCCGCTCGCCGAAACCGTGGCCGAGATGGCCGTCG
>JBGOYP010000027.1:0-14460 GCA_041479785.1 Candidatus Aminicenantia bacterium
CGGGTGACGCTCGACCCAGTAGGGAGCGAAAACGATCTTCGGCTTATGGGCGCGTATTTCGGCGATGATCTTGAGTTTGTTCTCCCAAGTGACCTCGACCCGGCCGTCGGGAATATCGAGCATCTTATGGATGGCCAAGCCCATGATCTCCGCCGATTTCCTGAATTCCTCGGCGCGGATTTCGGGAGTGCCCCGGGTGGCCATCTCGCCGCGGGTCAGGGCGATGACTCCGGTCTTATAGCCCAGCGCGGCCAATTTGATGATCGTCCCGCCGCAGGTGATTTCCACGTCATCGGCATGCGCCCCAAACGCCAGAGCATCCAAGTCCATAGCAGTCTCCTTGGACGAAGGGATCCTATCCCATCGTCATGACCTGATGATCATAATCATCGATCTCGACGGCCTGGTCAAGCTTATCCATGAAATCCGGACCGTATTTTATGAGATACGGCACGATGTTGAACACCCTCTCCTGGAAGTTTCGGTTCGGGTAGAGATTATCGAGGGCCTGGCGAAGCTGCTGAACCGCGATCTCGTTCCGTTTCTTCGCCGCCTGCAGGATCTTCTTTTCCAGAAAGCTCCATTGCTGACGCATTCTCCCCTGAGCGAGGCCGGCGGAATTTTTCAGAGTCGGTTCGAAGGCCGCGATCTCCCGAGTCAGAGATTCAAAGTCCTGGTCAAGATGCGACAGGGCGAGGCGCAACGCCGCGTCCATGGACTCGGGGATGGTGTCCTTAGCCAACTCAGGGATGAGGTGATCCGCCTTCGACCAGATATCGGGAATTTTTAGATCGTATTTCTTCAGAATGTGATCGATTTTCTTTTCGATAATGGTCACGGTTTTCCGGGGATAGACGACCGGCATCGGCAACCGGAACCTGTCATAGACACCTTTCATCTGGGCAAAATAGGCGATCTCTCCCGGCCCGCCGATGTAGGCGACCGTCGGCAGAAGGGCATCCTGATAAAGGGGGCGGAGCAGGACATTCGGGCTGAACAAAAACGGCTTTTCCATCGCTAGCGATAAAAGCTCTTCTTTCCGGAACGCTAGCGGCGGATCTTTGACCTCGAAGCCGGTTGCGCTCCGTTGAATGGTCCGCCGTCCCTGTTCGGCATAAAAAATATTGAGGATCCCGTCGTGAAGATGGATTTGCTCGTCGTATCCGGCCCGGCACAATTTTTCGGACGTCGCCAGGGCCGCCTGGGTCGAGGGCGAATCCTCGGCGATCTCTCGATGAAAAACCTCTTTCCCCAGGGCCTTGAAGCTCGGGTGGGCGGCGTCCATGAAGATCAGCCCGGACGACGAGAACAGCCGGATCATCCAGCGGGCAAAAGCCTCGACCAACGAGCGGCCAGGCCGGTAGGCGTCGGCCAGTTGCCCGATGATGTCCGCTTTGAATTCGGAATCCCGGGTGAAATCCTTGAGTTCCCCGAGGCAATCCGTGATAGCCGGCGGTAAAACAACGTGCGAAGCCGGAACCTTGACTTCGCCGGACGGCATCGGGCAGCGGACGTCCCTGAGCTGATAATTCTTATCCAGCACGACGATATGATCGATCTCGGCCATATCGTGATCGTCCGAAGCCAGCCAGAAGACCGGCACGAAGCTTCCGACTCCCTGCCGATTGAGCTTTTCAGCGAGTTTGACCGCGGTCAGGGCTTTATAAATTGTATAGAGCGGACCCGAAAAGAGCCCGACCTGCTGTCCGGTCACGACGGCGCAGGCCTGATCCCGGGCGATTTTCTGGATATTACCGAGCGTCTGAGGCCCACAGCCGTAACTTTTGTTTTGCTCGGTTAAAACGTCGGCCAGGGATTTCCGCGGCAAAGGACGGGCGATCGCCCTCTCCGCCTGACGCTCGAAAGCGGCGGCGTCTCGAAAGTCATCGCTGAAAAACTCCCCGACCTTGCCGTAATCATAAAAATAGTCGTGAACCAGCCGCGAAAGGTGGGGCAGGTTTCTCATCGGGATCGCCGTCATTTGAATGCTTCGGTGAATAGATAAAAAAGGAAGATCTGAAAAGCCAGGTTCAACAGAACGAGGGCATAAAGACGATTCCACGATGAAAAGACAGGCGGCCGGTCCTGTTCGTTCTCAGTTTTTTTCGTCGGTGCGTTTTCCAGTGGTTTTCCCCGCCGAAATCACGTTGGCAAAAAGCCGATACGCGCCCGGTACGCCATCCGGCAATTGTCGAAACCAGGCCAAGGCCGTATAGATAAAAACACCTTGGCCATAGCGAGCATACAAGAGACCGCCGTTTTTGTCCGGCTCCCCGGGATCATGGGACGAGAGAATCGCTTCATATTTTTCGTCCCACTGAGAAGCAAAATACAAACCTCTCTCCTGAACCCAGCCTTCGAAATCTTTGGGCGTGATCTTGTTCGGAACATTCAGCAGCGGATGCCCGGGAGCCAGAAAGATCACCGGCGCGCTTTCCACGTTGACCCGGTCTCGGCCGATGGTCAAGGGATACGGGCCGATCCGGTTGGTCAACTGGCCGGAGGCCACATTATATTGAACGACGAGGTTCCCCCCGCGTTCAACGTATCGGAGAAGCTTGTCTTTGATCAGCCTGAGGCGGTCCCGCGTATTGTAGGCCCGGACACCGGTGATGATGGCGTCGAATTGGGACAGGTCCGTGTTTTCGAGCATCTCATCGCTCAGTTGAACCACGTCATACCCCAGGTTGCGCAGGGCATCGGGGACCTCGTCTCCCGCCCCCATGACATAGCCGACTTTCTGTCCCTGGGTTTTAACATCCAGCTTGACGACCCGAAGCCGGCTCGCGGGGAAATAGACCTGCCGACGAATGTGGGGATAAGAAATTTCGACCAACGCCCGGCTCGATTTTTCTCCGCCGAACTCGGCTTCCGCCGTCAGGTCGGCCTCAGCCGCGAATTTCGGAGGGATGACGTCGAACGTCACCTCGCCCTCTTCATATTTTACGGCCAACGAGAAGGGAATGGCGGCCGGGTTGATTTTCCAGGCATCCGGCCCTTTGAGCCGGACCAGCCCGGAGATATTCTGAGAGTGGCTCTTGAGTTTGACTTTGATCTTCTTCGGATTTTCCCCCGCGAAAATACTGACTTTTTCCTCGACCTGGAGGGTCACCGGAGGCCGGACTTCAAATAGCCTATAAAGTTCGCCCTCCACCTGGTCCGTCCAGCGGAAAGACAAGGGAACTGAATACTCCAGAAGTTTTCCGCCGGCATCCAAGCCGAGTTTGATTTCGATGGCGGGAGGGTTCTCCGCCAACCCGGTGACATTTTGCCCCCGGATAAAAAAGAAGCCGTCTTGCCGGGGAGCCTCGAGCCAATAAGGCTGAGAGAGAGGATAATCTTTTGGGATGAGAATCGATTTTTCTATGGTCACGGGCTCGTTGTTCTTGAGCGAACGATCGAGGACATCGTCCGGGGCGATGCTCGGAATGCCGAGACTGTGAAGTATCATCGGCTGGTCGGACCGATTGACGAGCGTCGTTCGGACCTGGACCGGGTCGCCCGGAGCGGCGGCATAATCGCCGGCGATGGCCTCTATCCAGAGCCCGGCGCAGGCTTGAAGAACCCGCAACAACTCGTCTTTCTTTATCCGGACCCAAGGCTCCTCCCCGAGCTTGGTCAATTCCGTGTAAACGCCCAGCAAGCCGGGGATCGATTTCGAAGGATGTCCGGGGTCAAAAGATTTCAAGACCTCGGCCAGCAGAAGTCCCACGGCCCGTCCGCCGGGGACGCGATTCCAGCTGACATCGACCCCCTCGAAAATGTCCGTGGTCGCCGGGTCACCGTCCATAAGCTCGAAGGAATCGTATTGAGCTCCCCGCCGGCCGCCCGAGCCGAATCCCTGGCTTTTATGCTGGGACCGGCTCTCTCCGGCCATTTCCGTGTAGGATTTTCCCAGCCAAGGATTGTAGCTTCCCGTATCGACCCGCAGCTGGACTTTGGCCTCCCCTTGTGGAGAACGGAAGGTGTTCCAGAGCAGTCTCTTGGCCTTCCAGACCGAGACATATTTCAATTGTTCGGGGAATCTTTTCGGGTCGGCGGCCGCGACAAACGCTTCCTTGGTCAGCAGGCCGGCGGCGATATGGTGGCCGTGTCCGCCGGCGTTCTCGGGCGTAAAACGGGTAAGAATCACATCGGGCCGGAATTTCCGGATCACCCAGACGATATCGCCGAGGATCTTGTCCCTCCCCCAGAATTCAAACGTCTCTTCGGCCGTCTTGGAATAGCCGAAATCGACGGCCCGCGTAAAGAATTGTTCGGCCCCGTCGACCCGGCGGGCCGACATGAGCTCTTGAGTCCGGAGGAGACCGATCTCGGCTCCCTTCTCCGAGCCGATCAGATTTTGGCCGCCTTCGCCGCGGGTGACGGAAAGATAGGCCGTCCGCAAACACCGGCCCTTCGAGAGATACGCTAAAACAGAGGAATTTTCATCGTCCGGATGAGCTCCGATGAAGAGAGCGCTCCCTAGAACGTTGAGCTTGTGAAGGGCGATTTCCAATTCCGCACTATTGGGGATCTGGCCCTGCTGGGCCCGGGCCGACATGGGAAGCAGCAAGCTCAAGCTAAAAACGACCGCAAAGCACTTCTTCATGTTAAACCCATCCTTCGACCGGAAGGAGCAGCGTTTCCGGAAAGCAATTCTTTAAATAAAACTATTGGTTATTGCGCCAATTTGATCTTGAACGGTATTTTCAATTGTTCCCAATGGAGGTAAGCGGTCGCCGAGGTCCCCGTTAAGTCATCGAACCCGTACGTCAACCACTCTTCGTGGGGAGCTTTGACCGGGGTCACGGTCACCCGGAGGGCGTCTTCCTCCTGGCTGTAAGCGAAGCTTCCCCAGGCCGCGCTGTTCTTGCTGAAGATAATAACCCAATCTTTATCCGAAGGGATCATATGGATGGCGTACTTGCCCGCGGCCAATTTATTCCCTTCGATCAGAATGTCCTTGTTGAATTCAATAATCGTATTCTCGTTGGCGCCGGCCCGCCAGGGAAAGGGTTTGTTCATCGAATATTGGTTTCCCGGAGCCATACCATACGGCACCAACTCACCCCATATTTTTCTCCCTTTGACGCCAGGCCGGCTGTACTGGATGGTGATGTCGGTGTCGGCGCCGAGTCTTTGCAGGACGCTGGCTTTGGGGCTCGGCCGGACTTGGCCTCTCTGGGCGAAAGAGGCGGACGGCAGGGCCAGCAGCGCAATGAGGCCCAGGGCGAGAACACTCGTGAGACCAATGCGTTTCATGGTTTCCTCCTCGAGGGGACGGGAGCGGGGTTTTCCCCCGCATCCCCTTTTATTATAGTCGAATCTCTTTTGAAAACAAAAAGGCGTTCTCTCCGGCTAGTTCCCGACGTTAATCAGCTCCCGACTTTAAAAGGAACGGAGGCCATCGTCTTATCCCACATCATGGCCAGCTTCCCGTCGACGGAGGTCATGTCGATGAAGGCGATCGTGAATTGGTCCATCGAGAACGGCAGGGTGTCGAGCTTCATCGCAGCCCGGAGGACGTCTTTATCGGGCGTGTACCCGTACGAACCCCAGAGGGCTTCCTTGTTTTTGGGATCGTACTTCTCCTGCGCCGGCCACGTGGAAAAGATGATGGTCCACGCTTTTTCCTTCAGGTCGACGAAGACGCAATATTCGCCGGCCGGAAGCGTCTTGCCGTCGAAAATTAACGGGACTTCCGTCTTGAGCCGCGTCGTCTGGTTGGCTCCCGCGCGCCAGACCGGCGCGTCGTCGTTCAGCTTTTTACCATATTCGGCGCCCGCGCCGAACAAGTTCTGGCGCTCGCGCTTGATGGGCCGGCCGTAGGATATCTCGATCCACTTACCGCCTTGGTATCTTTGGTTGTTCTGAACCTGGACATACTTGCCGCTGACCTGTGTGGCCGCCGTCCCCGGCGGGCTCGCCGGCTTCTGGGCCTGGGCCAGAGCAAGGCACCCTAAGACCGCGACGACGCCGATCAACAAAACCCAAGAACGAAATCTCATTTGATTCCTCCTTATCGAACGGTCGTAAATATAGAGCCGGACGAACCCTTCTGTCAATTATTAAGGTGACTGTCAACTCAATTTAATATGGTGACAGATATGCCATTTCACTTATTTAATTGGGTAAATGGCATATCTGTCACCATAATTTGCCTTTGCTTGTGTGCACGCCGCTTTGCTTTGACAGCGCCGCGTGGTGGGAGTAGTATTTTTTAAAGGGAACGATTCATTAAAAGGAGGCCCGCGATGAAAAAAATGATGATCGGCCTGTCCGTTTGTATTTTTCTGGCGGCAACCGCTTACGGCGGGAAGCTGTCGCTGAAGTTCAACGGCGGGGGGACGTATCTTATGGGCGGCGATTTCAATAAGGCGTGCGACGGATTCCGGGATTATGAAAAATCGATCCTTGGTGCTGGCGAGACCCTCGTCGACAACCTGAAAAAACTCGGATTGGGCTTTCAGTTCGGGGGCGAGGTGCTCTACGAGATAAGCCCGAGCTTAGCCGCGGGAGTCGAGATCGGCTACCTGAGCGCATCCGTCGATTCCGGATTTGAAAGATCGGCCTTTTCCTATAAACAGACGCTGTCTCCGACGCTTTCGGCCGTTCCGATTACACTCAATATGCACTATTTCATCCCTCTTGGCGCGAAAATGAAGCTGAACGTCGTGGCGGGCGCCGGAGCTTTTCTCTCTCACTTGAAATACGGCTACGAAATCATTGACACCCGTTATCCATACAGCGGGACCTGGAAGCCTGAAACGAAAACCGTTTTCGGAGCCAAGGCCGGAGTCGGCCTCGAATACAGCCTCTCGAACCGTATCGCCCTGACCTTCGATATCGGAGGCCGATTCGCTGAGATCACGGGCTTCAAGGGCCCATGGAGCGGAACCTATGTCGGCGTTGAAAAAAGCGGCACCGGCACCCTGTATTACTATGAACTTGATGGGCAATATCCGCTGGTCGGTATTTATGAGACTCTCTCGGCCGCAGGACATTATCAGAACGTCCGAGAAGGAAAATTCAGCCTTTCCGGATTGTCGGCGCTGATCGGCGTCAGGATCAAAATCTGAGGAAGCCCTGTCATTGCGGGCCCCTTGGCGTGGCAACCCCCTCCGCTCGCCCTATGATTCTTCCTTCAGCGTCACCGTATATCGCTTCTCGGTGCTGACAAACGCCTTGACGCGCTCGAGGACGTCGCCCGCCCACTTCCCTTCGGCCACGGCCTTCTCGAGGGCGAACGTATCGAGGGCCGCGACCTCGTCCCAGACTCCCGCCGCCCTCAGCTCGCGCTCGAGCGCATCCCTCTCCTCACTCCCCTTGGCGGGCGAAACGACCCGCTCTTTCCCCGTCACCCGCAGCCTCGCCCCCGTCCCGGCGATGACCTGAACGCCTTCCTTCTCGGCGAAATCAATGGCCGCCTCCTTGAGCGCTTCGAGCTCCGCCCCGACCTCTTTCGATTCCGCCTCGAGCTCGCGCTTCATCCGCCACTTGTCCGCATACGCGTCCACGATGACGACGCCGGGTTCGTCCTTCCACTTGTCCTTGGGGAGCGCCTCGACCTTGACCAGATGCTTTTTCACCGGGCACAAATCCCTGTACGGGCACCAGTCGCAAAGGGCGCTCTCGTGCGGCGCGAATTCCTTCTCCGTCTCGATCCTATCGATGAGCTCCGCGAGTTCGCTCTTTAGCTTCTCGAGCGCCTCCGGCGTGCGCGACGACCGCATCTCCAGGTCGAAGGCGACCAGATGCCAGACGAGCCGCACCTCCTTCGCCTCGGGCCAGAGTTTCCGGACCCCGATCTGGTAGAGGGCGAGCTGCTGGTCCTCGTCGAGCTCCTCTTGTTCCGGCAGGTTCGAGCCCGTCTTGTAGTCGTGGACCTCGAAAGCGCCGTCGGGCGCCAGCATCAGCCGGTCGATGATGCCCTTGCACTTGTACCGCCCCTCGTCGTCGAGCGGGAACCGGATGTAGCGCTCGAGCCCCAATACCCGGCCCTCGTCGAACGGGTGATGCCGCTTATAATAATCCTCGATGAAGCGCCGCCCCATCAGCCGGTAGTCGTCGGCCGTGCGGCCTTCCTTCCTGATCTTCACTTCATCGTGCCAATTCTCGGCCCAGACCTTCTCGTAATAATCCAGAAGCTCTTCGAGCGGCACGACCCGGAAGGCCCGCTCCTTATAGAGCCACTCCATCGCGTCGTGGAACCTCTGTCCGAGAAACGCCTCGACCCCTTCCTCATAGCGCTTGATCCCGTCCACATAATTGAACTTGTACTGGAGCGCGCATTGCTCAAACTTGTCGAGTTGTGAGATTGAATATTCGGGCATGTTTTCATCCCCTGGCGAGATTATAACCCATATTGAATTAAGGTGACAGATAACTCAATCCCTTAATTCCGAACAGAGAATTTCGGTAATGCGTTGACTGTCACCGAAATTAATCAACCCATTCGACTCCCCGGGCTGAAGCCCGGGGTATGCTCAGGGTTGATACTGAGCGGCGCTTTTTACCCCGATTTGAAAATCGGGGTTTGGCGCCGCGAACGTATCAAGAAAAGGACTTAAGTTTTCGACTGTATTTAGAATGCTTTAATTTTTGTATGGCTTTTTCTTGGATTTGCCTTATTCTCTCACGTGTCACCTTGTATTGCTGCCCGACTTCTTCCAGGGTATGCTCGGCGCTGTTTCCCAACCCAAATCTCATTTTTAAGATATTTGCTTCTCTCTGGGTGTGAGCTTTCAACGCTTCCTCAATTTTCTCTTTCAAATCAATAGAGATGACTTCATCGACAGGCGAAAGGGCATCCTTATCCTCGACAAAATCGCTCAGCTGACTTTTTTCTTCTTCTCCGATGGGGGTCTCGAGTGAAAGGGGTATTTGGGCTATTTTCATGACCTTATGGACCTGCCAAACGGGCAAATCCATCTTTTTCGCAATCTCCGCACCTGTCGGTTCTCTCCCTTTTTCCTGGAAAAGGTTTCTTGACACTCTATTTAATTTGTTTATGACTTCTATCATATGCACAGGGATCCTTATCGTCCTTGCCTGGTCGGCAATTGCGCGTGTTATGGCCTGTCTTATCCACCAGTGGGCATAAGTTGAAAACTTAAACCCTCTTTGGTATTCAAATCTATCCACGGCCGTCATCAAGCCTATGTTTCCTTCCTGGATCAAATCAAGGAACTGGAGTCCGTAGTTGCTGTACCTCTTGGCTATGGAAACCACGAGTCTCAGGTTAGAGCTGACAAGTTTTTTCTTCGCTCGATCACAAATCTCCTTTCCTTTAGCGATCGTTTGCAGTGTGTTTCTTAATTTCCGTGAACCAAAATCGATCTCTTTCTTGTGTAATCTCAGAAGCCTATCGATTTTATTGATTCTAAATTTCAGTTCCTCTGCTTCTTTCTTGCCCTTAGCTCTAGTTAAAAGGGCATTCAATTCGTGCTTACTTGTTTCTAATGTGTCGATGACCAATATCTTTTCACCGAGATTCTCGGTAATGATCTCTCTAAAAGCAGAGCCGATATTTAGTTCCCTGATGAGACGCCCGCAGGCAACCGCATATTTCTTTGATGTAGGGATTTTATCTAATTGGGTGCTTAAGTTTCTTATTTCACTGATGATGGCCAGAATCTTTTGCTTTTTCTTCTCAAGTATTCCTCTTGCGAATTGCTCTTCAATGGAATCGAACAAGGCCAGGGTGATTTCATCATCTTTAGATAGTTTCTCTTCCATTGAAAGAATTTCATTTTGGACAAATCTTGTTTTGGAAAGGGCTTTAATGATTATTTCTTCTCCCCTTTCGATTTCCTTGGCTAGGACTATTTCTTCTTTTCTTGTGAGCAGTGGAATTCTGCTCATTTCTTTCATGTAGAGTCTGACAGGATCCGATGTTTGCCCCGGCTCCTCGAAAGAAATAATGTTTGCCTCATACTTTTTCATTCATAATTCCTTTTTTAAATTAACCTGCCGCGCAGACTTTAAAATGCCTCGACCCCTTCTTCATAGCGCTTTATCCCGTCCTATCAACAAATCCTCCGCGAATTGGTCCGCCTCTTTCTCCTGCCGGGCCAGTTCAGGGATGACCTGGTCTTCATCGATGAAAGTTTTTTTGGGATGAAGCAGAATATGCCCGATCTCGTGAAAAAAGCTGAACCAGAAGATATCCCCCCATTTTCGGCGGATACTCATCAGCAGAACCGCTTTGTCTGGCCCGAGCCAAAACGTCGCCCTGTGAGCATATGTTCTCGGGAAATGAGGGAGTCGTATTAAGACGACTCCACACTGTGCTAGAAGTCGTTCGAGTTCGGGCATGAATTCGGCCGGCTTTTTCGTACTGAGGGCGCGAATATCGCCGAGAGCTCCCCTCAGCTTTCCCTTATCAAAGGGGTCTGTGGGCACTCCGGCGGCCCGCAGCTCCGCACATCTTAGCCACGCTGCCAGGGCATAATTCGAGGCTTTTCTCGTCGCCCCGCACCGGAAGGATACTTCATAGGCTTTGATCCCGGGCAGGTTCGCTAGGGACGAAACCCCATAAAACCGGCGGAGTTCCCTGATCTTGCGCTCGCTATCTCGCGTCCGTTCAACACAATCCAAATCGGCCAACTGCTTGTAAGGAGTT
The DNA here is from genome assembly GCA_041479785.1 of Candidatus Aminicenantia bacterium. Taxonomy (GTDB): domain Bacteria; phylum Acidobacteriota; class Aminicenantia; order Aminicenantales; family UBA4085; genus JBGOYP01. The sequence continues at coordinate 10,607 of JBGOYP010000027.1, forward strand.
CGCGGGAGAAACGCCGACTCTTTTTGGAGTTGTTTCCTTTCCTCCAGCCGGGCCTTGATGAGCTGATATCGGCTTTCGAGCCCCGTCCAGATATGGGCAGGCACATCAAGGGCGCTCTCGAACTGGAGAGCGGTAGCCGGGGTAATCGCCTTCTCTCCTTTGATAATCTCATTGACGGCCTGGATGGGACGGCCGATGCGCCTGGCCAATTCAGCTTGAGCCATTCCTTTGGCGTCAAGGACCTCCGCGAGATATTCGCCCGGCGGAATAGGCAGGTCGGAGTAAACTCGTTTTTCAGTCGCCATAGTGTTTGCTTACCTCCTCGACGCGGACCACTCTTGCCTTATCCCCCTGCAGCGAAAAAATCAAGCGCCAGCGGCCATGAAGGGTAATTCCGAATTGCCCCTTTCTCCGGCCCTTCAGCGGGTGACAATCCAGTCCCGGTAATTTTCTGACCTCAGCCATATCTTTTGCTTCTTGCAGAAGGTCGATTCGCTGGATGTATTTCCTCCCAACTTCCGGCCCCCAAGCCAGCCGGCCTTGCGAATGGTCCATATAACATTTCTCCAGCTTGGTTGTTACGAATATAACTTCCACCGGCATCCTGTTTGACGCCTAATGTCCATTCACCCCCGGGGTGAATGGTAATAAGATAATGCCATGTCGGTAATTTGTCAAGTCTTTTATTCACCCCAGGGGTGAATATTCTTAAAGCATATTGTCATCGCGGGCATAGCTCTGCTCCTAGCCTAATCAAACCAAGCTTGCGGCCGGAGCTCGGAAGAATTCCTCAAGCCGCATGCCGTCCGGATCCTCGCTTCTCTTTGGAGGCTCGGTATCCAGGGGACTCGTCATTTGTCAACCATATGTCAACTGGTAAGTCAACCGCACATCCGTGGACGAACCTGAATTTTAATAGTACTAAGCCCATGTCTTTAGAAGAAATGATTGAAAATTTAAAGATATTTCATAATTTAATTGAACGTGGCGATCTCCTCTTCTTAAACGGCAACGCGCTCTTTGCTATTTAATCGGCGCATACGTAATCGTCACCGATGGCGGAGCGTTCGTCACGTACCTGAATTTTTGAACTCTATGATTCGCGGTATCCGTAACATAGATATATCCAGCGGAATCAGCGGCGACGCCACGATTATCCATGAACTGGCCGTTCCCAGTCCCCCGGCCTCCCCACTGCGTAATATATTCGCCGGAGTCACTGGATTTTTGAATCCGATTATTTCCATAATCCGCGACAAAGACAACGCCCGGGGATTGCCAGGCGATTCCCGCCGGGTACGCGAGCTGCCCGTTTCCTGTGCCATAACTTCCCCATTTTCTGACGTACGTTCCTTCGGTCGTGAATTTCTGGATTCGATGATTATAATATTCCGTAACGTAGACATGACCCGACGTAACGACGCATATGCCCCAGGGAGTATTGAGCTGCCCACTCCCCGAACCGTAGCCCCCCCATTGCTTTAGGAAGGTCTTGTCTGCGGCAAATTTCTGGATCCGATGATTATTCGCATCTACGACATAGGCGTTCAATGAAGAATCGACGCCGATGCCTAGGGGGCCATTAAATTGGCCCTCTCCCGTGCCAGTGCTTCCCCATGTCGTAATGAACGTTCCGTCGGGGGTGAATTTTTGGATTCGATTATTGCCCGTATCCGCGACATAGACGTTATTCAATATATCGACGGCAACGCCATTAGGCCTTGCGAACTGTCCCTCTCCCAAACCGTAGCTTCCCCATTTCTTAGTGAGCGTTCCGTCGGACTTAAATTTCAGGATTCGATGATTGTTCAGATCCGCGACATAGACATTTGTTGAAGAATCGACGGCAATGCCAATGGGGGAATTAAATTGATCGTCTCCCGAGCCCAGGCTTCCCCAAGCCGTTACGAACTCGTAGGCATAGGGCGTGAGGTTCGCGTTCACGTTCGTCGTCTGCGATTCGACGACCTGGATATCCCCCTCCCATTTTCCGTAGTATGAAATCTCTATTTTAATATGACGCGTCCCTCGAAGGATATTGGTCAACGTGCAGGGCGTCGTCTGGCCTGTATCGGTCCCATCCAGCCATACCTTCGCGCCGGCCGGCGTCGAGGTCACGGCGATATCCCCGTACTGGCTCACGATCGAAAACGCCCCGCTCTCTCCATAGATCGTCGCTTCCGTCGAACACGTAACCCGGACTTTATAATCGGAGCCCGTTTCCTGGCTTGTCGGGATCGTCCACTTCTCCGTGCCGTCGTTTGCCGTGTTGGCGGCGATCGCAAGGACTTTCGTCCCGGCCTTGTACAAGTCGATATTGACCGCGCTGATCGTGAAGCTCTCGTCTCCTTCCGGTCCCGCGACTCCGCCCCTCGGAAGCCGGAGTCCCATCACCGCCGCCTTTCCTTTATTCATGAGGTTCGAATCCGTGGCCCATATGATTTCGATTTCAACTCCGCGGGACTTGGACGATCCGCCCGAGGGTTCGGACACCGTGATCGCGTGTTTCGTGAGGCTCGCCGTTACGGTCGCCGTCTGTTCCCCCGTGACCGTCACCGTCTGGGCATAGTCCTTATACCCGTCGAGCGTCAGTTTCACCGTATGCGAGCCGGCAGCGACGTTCTCCAGAGTGCACGGCGTCGTCTTTTTCGTGTCGCTCCCATCCAAAAAAACCTTCGCCGCCGATGGCGTCGAGCTAACCGAAATCTTCCCCGCTGTTTCTTTCTTTTTTGCGAGAAGAACCACCGCCACAACCCCGACGACCACCACCGCCCCGATCACGATCAGCCAAGGAAACTTCTTTTTTGTCGCCTGGGTTTCCGACGCCTTGCCCGCGATTGCGACCGGCGTCATCCCCTCTTCTTTCGGCTTGTCCTTCTCGGGCGTGGCAACAGCCTGAGCCTTGGCGTTGGCGCTGGCGGCGGTTGGGGGGGCGGGGCCCGCCGCCGTCGTCGTCCAAGTAAAGGCCAGAATCAAGACAAACACGGTTATACGGATAAAAAATGGGTTTTTGAAGCCGGGGAGCAAACGCATGGCACCCTCCCTATGTAGGCGAAACCTTAAGTATGATTGAATTGTAATCAGACCGGGCAAAATAAGTCAAGCCAACGGGAATTTTGTCATTGATTATATGAAAGCGCTGCGGATCCTCCTATTTTAATTCGGTGACAGATATGCCATTTCACTTATTTCCGTTCGTTAATTAGTGTAATGGCATATCTGTCACCATATTTAGCTTCTCCCCCCCTTACGATTTGACACTTTTCCGGATTCTAAATATATTTGATTCATCCAGGCTTGGGGAGGAGAGCCGTGAAATGCCCTCGTTGTCATTCCGATAACCCCCAAGACAGCGATTTCTGCAGCAAGTGCGGAACCCAGATCCGGCCCTCTTCCGGAGAGATTCCGGCATTTCCGACAGAGACCCTAAGAACTCCCGTCAAAGAACTCTCGACCGGCTCGACCTTTGCCGGTCGTTACCAGGTTATCGAAGAGCTGGGAAAAGGGGGAATGGGCAGAGTCTATAGGGTTCTGGATAAAAAGCTCAACGAAGAAGTCGCCCTCAAGCTCATCAGGCCGGAGATTGCCGCCGATGCCGATACGATCCGAAGATTCAGCGCGGAGTTGACGCTCGCCCGTAAGGTCAGCCACAGGAATGTCGGCCGGATGTACGAGCTCATGGAGGATGAACACCTGCACTTCATCACCATGGAGTATGTCCCGGGCGAAGACCTCAGGAGCTTTATTCGAAGGTCGCGACAGCTCGCCGTCGGAACGGCAACGGCCATCGGCCGGCAGGTGTGCGAGGGATTATCCGAAGCGCACCGGTTGGGAGTCATCCACCGCGACCTCAA
>JBGOYP010000028.1:0-14438 GCA_041479785.1 Candidatus Aminicenantia bacterium
CATCGTCCGGGAGCCGGACGGGCTGGCGATGAGCTCGCGGAACGCGTATTTAAACCCGGCGGAGCGCCGGGCCGCTCTCGTCCTGTCGCGGAGCCTTGCGGAGGCGGAACGCTCGATCGCGGCGGGGGAGCGGCGGGCCGGGGTCATCGCGGCCGGGATCAAAGACCTTGTCGGTCGGGAACCTTTAGCCCGAATCGACTACGTTGAAATTGTCGAACCCGTCAACCTCGACACCGTTTCCGAGGTCACGTCAGGGACGCTCATCGCCCTAGCCATTTATTTCAGCAAGACTCGTCTGATCGATAACATGATCGTCCGGCTCGGGGCTGAAAAGACGCCCTAAGCGCGCGGCCGGACCCTGTCCGGCGCGGGCGCGCCCGACGGCCCCTTGACGGCCGCGATGACGGCCAGAACATCGTTGCCGTCGACCATAATTCCGGGAAAGCCATACGCCAGGGCTTTCTGGGCGATCGGCGGCGCGGCCTCGGTTCCCGGCTTTCCGCCGGGACCGATGACCGAGACCATCTCCCCCCGGAGCGGGTCATCTTTTTCGAAGAGCATGACCGCCTCCTCAACGTGGACTATTTCGACGCCCACTCCTTCAGCTTCTCGTACGGCATTTCGCCGCAGACCGCGTCCTTCGTATCCGCGTTAAGGAATGTCGGGACGCGGAGCTGGCCGCCGCACTTCGCAACGATGACGGGCCTGTAGGAACGCATGAGCTCGGCGTTTTTTTCGTCGTGCCAGACCTCCAGCCGTTCGAACGCGACGCCGGCGTCCTTCTCGAGTTTGTCGACGATCGGGTGCATCGCCCGGCAATGGGGGCATTCCCGTCCGTGAAACATGATCAATTTTGCCATGGTTGACCTCGCTTTATGATTTGTCCGACCTTGGTTTACTGCCTTTTTATGAATAATCCGCACCAGCACTCGCCTTTGTCCTGGCCGCGATAGGTCTCGTGGATGAGGAAGTTGCAGGGACAGACGATCTTCAAGTCTTCGGCGAAATCCTTGCTCATCAGCCGGCAGGGGCAGTATTTCAGACCATGGTTACGGGCGTTATCGAGGATCCCGGTCAGGAGAAGGTCCACGCGCTCCCGGTCGGGGTTGACCTTGAACTCGTTTCCTTCCGTGAACTTTTCGATCGCCCGGGCGAAATCCTCCCGGTCGAACTCGGAGCCGCCTTCGTTGCCGATGATCGTTTTCGCCTCCCGGGCCGAGATCTCGACATAGGCATGCTTGACGAGACAGGTCGGACAGACCTCGGGCGGCTTGAGGCCGTAATGGATGTCGTTACAAACAAAACACCGCCAGAATTTTTTCATCGGGGCGCCTCAAAATGTCGGAAGATATTGAAGCCCAGCCGGACGTCGTTCTTGAGGTCGCCGCTGAGCGACGTCGTTTTCAGGCTGTTAATCCAAGACGTCAGGACCTCAAGGTCGGCCGCTTTCAAGGCGTCCCGGCCGCGCGGCATGCGCCGGCCCGCGATATCTTTATCGCCGTTGATTTTTTTCAATAAATAGCTTTTGTCGGGGGCGTCCCGGTCGATGATCTTGAATTCCGGTTTTTCGGCGCTCGCGACATTTACGGTCGAAGCGATGACTTTGTCGGCTTCGAGGTTGAGGGCCCCGGCCGGAAATTTTCCTTGGTGGCAACCGGAGACGGCGCAATTGCGTTGAAAGACCTTGGCGACCGGCTCGGGAGGGGTTCCCGACCCCTGGGAGAAAGCGATCGATGCCGTCAGACTCGCGGCGAGGGCCGCCCAAAGAACGAAATTTTTAGGCGTGGTCATGAACTCCTCCTTGAGGTGACGAGCCCTTGTTTCCTCGCAACGCCGCTCCTGGCGGAAAATAGGACTAATTCTATAGGAAAAATAGTAATAGAGCCCGGTCGGAAATGTCAAGCCGGTCGGGCAACATCAAAGTGTCTTGAGATAAGCGATGAGGTCGGGCAAGTCCTGGCCGGCGAGAGAGGGAAAAGCGGGCATGGACAGATACGGAGTTTTGAGCTGGCAGAGGATATTGTCGATGGTCGCAGGGCGTCCCGTGGCGGGGAGCGTCGGTTTTCGAAACAGGCCTTTAAGCCCGGGTCCCGTCAAGCGGACTTCTTTCTCTGCGAAATGGCATTCCGCGCAGCGGCTCTCGAAGATCGTTTTACCGCGGAGTGGATGCGGCGCAGCGCCATCGGATGGGCCGGCGAGCCCGGCTTTCCCATGAGACGGAGCATCGAGAACGCCGCGCCGGACCCGGCTGCGAGTAAAACGACCGCGAGGGCCGTTTTCGTCTCGACAAAACTCATCTCTTGTCAGTCCAGGCGGTAGTTAGGCGCTTCCTTGGTGATCGTCACGTCGTGGACATGGCTTTCCTTGAGGCCCGCCGCCGAAATGCGGATGAACCGCGCGTTCTTCTGAAGGTCTTCGATCGTCCGGCATCCGGTGTAACCCATCCCGGACTTGAGCCCGCCGACGACCATCTGGACGATCGAAACGACGCTGCCCTTGTAGGGAACCATTCCTTCGATGCCTTCGGGGACGAGTTTGGCCACGGGCGCGGACGATTCCTGGAAATAGCGGTCGCTGCTCTTACTCTCCTTCATGACTTCGAGAGAGCCCATGCCGCGGTAGATCTTATACGACCGGCCTTGGTACATGACGACTTCGCCGGGCGCCTCGTCGGTGCCGGCCAGCAGATTGCCGAGCATGACCGTGCTCGCGCCCGCGGCGATGGCCTTGGTGACGTCGCCCGAGAACTTGATCCCGCCGTCCGCGATGACGGGGATCCCCTTCGCTTCGGCGATCCGCCTCACATCGGCGATGGCCGTAATCTGGGGGACGCCGCAGCCGCTGACGACGCGGGTCGTGCAAATCGAGCCGGGGCCGAAACCGACCTTCACCGCGTCGACGCCGAGCTCGATGAGGTCGGCCGCCGCCTCCGCCGTTCCGATGTTCCCCGCGACCAGCTCAAGTGTCGGGAATTCTTTGCGCAACATCCGGACCGTGTCGAGCACCATGCGTTGATGGCCGTGGGCCGTATCGACGACCAGGACGTCCGCCTGGGCGGCGACGAGGGCTTTGGCGCGGTCGAGAGCGGCGTCGCCGACGCCGACCGCCGCGCCGACGCGGAGACGGCCGAACGGGTCCTTGGCCGCGTTGGGGTATTGGATCCGTTTCAGGATGTCCTTGTACGTGATCATGCCTTTAAGATGCCGGCTCTCGTCGACGATCAGGATTTTTTCGATTTTATGCTTGTGAAACAGCTTCTCCGCCTCCTCGAGCGGAGTCCCGACCGGAACGGTGACCAGGTCCTTGGTCATCACCTTGTCGATGGTGATATTCAGCCGCGTCTCGAAGCGAATGTCGCGGTTGGTCAGGATCCCGACGAGCCGGTTGTTCTCGTCCGTGATCGGCAGGCCGGAGATCCGGTACTTCTGCATGACGTCCTTGGCCTGGAAGATCTTGTCCTGGGGCTTCATGCTGATCGGGTCGTGGATCATGCCGCTTTCGTGGCGCTTGGCCTTGTCGACTTCCTCGGCCTGGGCTTCCATGGGCATGTTGCGGTGGACGATGCCGATCCCGCCCTGCTGGGCGAGGGCGATGGCCATTTTCGATTTGGTCACGGTGTCCATGGCCGCGCTGACGACCGGGATATCGAGGGACAGGTTCCGGCTGAAACGCGTCGCGACGACCGCGTCCGCCGGGAGGACGGACGATTTGGCCGGCAGGATCAGGACATCGTCGAACGTCAGGCCTTCCCGAAGACGATCATCGAGCATGAGGCCTCCTTATTATTTCTTTCGTTTTTTGGGGATGGTCGACCGGACCTCGCGGACCTTCGCCGGCTGCGCGGCCTGCGGCGATGACGACGGCTGTTGATATCGAAGGGGCCGCTGACGGCGTTGCGGCATCTCGGCTTCGGCCGGCCGCTCGGCCACCGGCTGAACCAGGAACAGGTACCGGACCGTTTCCTCCTCGATCCGGTCCATCATGCCCTGGAACATGTCGTAGCTTTCTTTCTTGTACTCGACGAGAGGGTCTCTTTGGCCGTAGCCTCGGAGCCCGATGCCTTCCTTGAGATAATCCATCCCGAGGAGGTGGTCTTTCCACTGCGTATCGATGACCTGGAGCAGGATGATCCGCTCGAACTCGCGCATCGCGTCCGGACCCAGGAGCTTTTCTTTGGCCTCATAGGCCGCGAGCAGGCGATCGTGAAGGCCCTGGCGGAGCGACTCATGGGTGACCTCGTCCCAAGCCAGGCCCAGGGCGTCGATGTTCAGGCCGAACTGCGATCCGATCGCCTGGCGCAACGCGTCGCGGTCCCAGTCGTCCGGAGACCGCTCGGCGCCGGCGAAATTTTCGAGATGCCAGTCGACGAGCTGGTCGATGAGGTCGAGGACGTACTCCCGCATGCTTTTGCCCTCGAGGATTTCGCGACGCTGCTTGTAGATCGTCACCCGCTGTTTGTTCATCACGTCGTCGTATTCGAGGAGATGCTTGCGGATGGTGAAATTCTGGCCTTCGACCTGCTTCTGGGCGCGCTCGATGGCTTTGCTGACCATCTTGTGCTCGATGGGGACCCCTTCACCCATCCCGATCCGGGCCATCAGCCCCGAAATGCGCTCGCTGCCGAAGATGCGCATGAGGTCGTCTTCGAGGCTGAGAAAGAAACGCGACGAGCCCGGGTCGCCCTGGCGGCCGGCGCGCCCGCGGAGCTGGTTGTCGATCCGGCGGGCTTCGTGCCGCTCCGTCCCCGTAATGTGAAGGCCGCCGAGGGCGATGACTCTCTCGTGCTCGTCCCTCATCACTTTGTCGGCGTCGGCCAGGGCTTTGTCCCATTGCTCGGGCGTCACTTTAGCCAAATCGACGCCCGTCCGCTTGAGCTGATCGCGGGCCATGTAGTCCGGATTGCCGCCGAGGAGGATGTCCACGCCCCGGCCGGCCATGTTGGTGGCGATCGTCACGGCGCCGATCCGGCCCGCCTGGGCGATAATGGCCGCCTCCATTTCGTGATATTTGGCGTTGAGCACGACGTGTTTCAATCCTTTTTTGCGGAGGAGGGAGCTCAGGTGCTCGGATTTCTCGATCGAAACCGTGCCGACCAGGACCGGCCGGCCTTTTTCGTTGTTTTCGATGATTTCCTGGGCGACGGCATCCCATTTCTCCCGGGCCGTTCGGTAGATGACATCCGGGGATTCGTGGCGAATCAGGGTTTTATTGGTCGGGATCTCGGCGACGTCGAGCCCGTAAATATGCCCAAATTCCGTGGCCTCGGTCGCCGCGGTTCCGGTCATCCCGGCCAGCTTTTTGTACATGCGGAAGTAGTTCTGGAACGTGATCTGGGCGAGCGTCTGGTATTCGTCCTCGATCCGGACGCGCTCTTTGGCCTCAAGGGCCTGGTGGAGCCCGTCGCTGTAGCGGCGGCCTGGCATCAGCCGGCCGGTGAACTCATCGACGATGACGACCTTGCCGTCCTGGAGCATATAATCCACGTCCCGCTTGAAGAGTTGATGCGCTTTGAGGGCCTGGTTGATGTGATGGACGAGGTCCATGTGGGTCAAGTCATAGAGGTTCGTCACGCCCAGGGATTTTTCAGCCTCGGCGACGCCGTCCTCGAGAATCGAGACCGTCCGCGATTTCTCATCGACGGAAAAATGGGTGTCCTTACGGAACCGGCGGACAAGGTTATCGACTTTGTAATACAGCTCGGTGGATTCCTCGGTCGGGCCGGAGATGATGAGCGGGGTTCGGGCTTCGTCGATCAGGATGCTGTCCACCTCGTCGACGATCCCATATTGGTATTCGCGCTGAACAAGGTCGGACAGCCGGAACTTCATGTTGTCGCGGAGGTAATCGAACCCGAATTCGTTGTTCGTTCCGTAGGTGATGTCCGAGCGGTAGGCGCGCTGCCGGTCCTGGTCGTTCATGTCGTGCTGGATGGTCCCGACGCTCAGGCCGAGCGAGGTGTAGATGGGCCCCATCCATTCGGTATCGCGCTTGGCCAGATAATCGTTGACCGTGACGATATGAACGCCTTTCCCAGCCAGAGCGTTGAGGTAGGCGGACAGGGTGGCGACGAGCGTTTTGCCCTCGCCCGTCTTCATTTCAGCGATCTTCCCCTGATGAAGGACGACCCCGCCGATGAGCTGAACGTCGAAATGGCGCATCGCAACTTTCCGCCGGGAGACCTCCCTCACGACGGCGAACGCTTCAAAGAGGATGTCCTCCAGGGTCGCCCCTTGGGCGAGCTTCTCCTTGAATTCGGCGGTCTTTGCCTGGAGCTGGGCGTCGGAAAGGTCTTTGATCCGGGGTTCGAAGGCGTTGATGGCGGGAACGTATGGGCGCAGCTTTTTCAGGTCGCGCTCGGCCTTCGTCCCGAAAATTTTAGCGCTGAGCCACTTTACCATTGACTATTTTTAACAGAAACGGCGGCGATTTGTCAATTTGGCCGGGATACGCTAAGCTAGGAGCCCGCCATGGCGAAGAAAAAAATAATCCGGCTGGTCCTCGCCCTGATTCTCCTGATAATCGTTTTTTATGGGGTCTATCTCGGCTGGATAAAAAAAGACATGAGCGATTTCGGCGTTCCCTATAAGAATGCCTTGCGGATCATGAGAGGGGAGACCCCCTATCGTGTCACCGACGGCCATCTCCAGTTCAAATACGCCCCCATTTCCGCTTTTTTCTATTTCCCCCTGACGTTATTGCCTTACGACATGGCCAAGGTCGTCTGGTATTATCTGGAAATCGTTTTCCTTTATTTCATTTTCGTGCTTTCTTATAAAGTCCTGCCCGACAAACGAAAAAGGCCGTGGTTCGTGGCCGGAATTTCGTTTCTCGTCATGCTTAAATTCATTGGCCGCGAATTCGAGCTCGGCCAGGTGAACACTTTTATCATCCTCGCCCTGATGTTGATGCTCTCCGCGGCCTTGAAGAAAAAAGACGCGGCGGTCGGTGTTTTCTGGGCACTCTCGGTCTTTTTCAAGCCTTATGCCCTCATTTTTTTCCCGTATTTCATCCTGAAAAGACGATGGAAGGCTCTGGCCGTCGGCGCGGGGGTGCTCCTCGCCGGGCTGGCGATGCCGTCGGTAGTCTTCGGCGTCCGGGGCAATCTTCACGTCCTCGCCCAGTGGGGTCAAACGCTGTCCCGCTCGACGCCGGGTCTCATGACCGTCGGCGACAACGCCTCCCTCTATGCGTTCTTTTGGAAAATCCTTCCCGGACAATCCGCCGCCCTCGCGGAAGCGCTTTGGATAGCCTCGGGATTCCTCCTGGCCGCGGTCCTTGTCTGGATGATGCTCGCGGCGAAGACGCGGGCGGTGGCTGTGCCCGAACTCCTCGAAATGTCGTTCCTCTTCGTCTTGATTCCGCTTTTTTCCCCGCTCGGCTGGTATTATAACTATTTTTACGCCGTTCCGGCCGTGGCGATCATCATGAACTATTGGCCCGTCTTTCCCCGCGGGTGGAAATACCTCGTCGTGATCGACCTTCTCCTCATCGGGGGAACGCTTCGCGAGGTGCTGGGGAAAACGCTCTTCCGGTTCTATTCCCACATGCACTTCGTGGCCGTCAATTTTCTCGTTATCGTCGCGGTGCTTGTCTACATGCGTTTAAACAAGGGCGCCCGCGTTTGAGCGTCGGGACCGGCGGCGCGGCCGTCCTTCTCCGGCAGCATCCTTTATTGATTGCCGAACCAGAATTGGAGGCCGACGGCCGCGGCCAGGCTATACCCCTTCAAGGACGCAATTCCCGTATCATAGGCATCCGTCACGAAACTCGTTTCATAGGGTTTTAGGACTTGCTCGGAAAAGAACGAGGAGCGGACAAGGACCCCGCCGGTGAGAGCCAAGTTTTTCCCCAGAATAAGGTCAAACCCCGCCCCGATATGGAGTCCGAGACCAACGTACCCGATATCGCCGGCGAGCTTCCATTCGTAAATGTATTCGGTGTCCGAGCCCGGCTGAAGTCCGGCGGAAACGGATTCGTACATCGCCCGTTTGACGTTCAGGAACGAAACGTCGAGCCCGCCGAGGATATACGGCCGGACCGTCCACGTGGGTCCGAATCGATAGCGCACACTTATCAGGGCGGTTACGCAATTCGATTTCGTCGAGACGCTGGTGCCGTTTCCGGCGATGAGGTCGAGGATGGTCCCGGTATTCGCGGAATAATGAACGCCGCCCTCGATGCTAAGCGAATCTCCGCCGATCCCGACGGTCGCGATCCCGCCGGAGCCGGGGTTGACTTTGGGAATGGACGCGGCAAGGTCATAATATCCCGTCGTGAGATTGCCCGCGATGTTCGTCGACGTGCCGTCGAAATCGGCGCCTCGGAGTCCGGAATACGAGAACGACAACCCCACATAAACCCGGCCTCGTTCCGAGCTTTGGGCAAGGAGACGGGGCGAGAAGACGGCCAGGGAGGCGACGAGGAGGACACCTCCCCGAAACGGAAACCGGCGATGGCGAGCCATGGCCGGGCTTACTTTCGGCCCAGGAGCTCGTCGACGAGCGGCTTAGCGTTATAAACCTTGGTCAAGGCTTCGATGATCCCCTGGCTGTGGACCAGGACCGAACGGTTTTGGTCATCGCTATAGAGGAAGCGGGCCGGGAGCGACTGGATATTGCCGTCAAACAGAACGCCCGAGAACTCTCCTTTTTTATTGATCACCGGCGACCCCGAATTGCCTCCGATCGAATCGCAGGTCGCAATGAAGTTCAGCGGCGTGTCGAGTTTGAGGAGGCCCTTTTTGCTGGCAAAGCTCGGCGGAAGCTGGTAGGGGTCTTTGTTGCCGTTCTTGGCGGACAGGTTATAGAGCCCCTGGAACGTCGTGAAGAACGGGACCTTCTTTGTGTTTTCGACGTAGCTTTTGACCGTGCCGAAACTGAGGCGAAGCGTGCCGGTCGCGTCGGGAGGAAAGGACGCGCCCTTGAGCTTGAACATGGCCTGGGCGATCAAGGCGCCGTTGCGCGTCTCGACCGAATCGACCTCGGCCTCGAATTTCCGGCGCAGCCCGCGTGACAGCGGGTCCACGAGCAGGGCCAGCTTGATCATCGGGTCGTCGCTAAGATAGACGGCGTCTAAGCCGCCGTCGAGATATTTCTTCCGGACGTCGATATTGCCGAGCTTGGTCCCGGTGACGAGGTCGCGGGCGACGTCCTCAGCCAGCTTCCCGGCAAAGAGCCATTTCACCTCCTGGACGTCGGGGAATTCCCTCTGGAGCTGGATCAGCGAATCGGTCAGGTTGAAGATTTCGAGCTCGTCGTAGATCGGTGTCGCCGTCTGGAGCCGGCGCTTGAGCGCGGGGAGCGAGGCGTCCCGGTATTCCCGGAGCCGTTCCTCGTTAGGCTTTCCCTGTTCCAAGGCCAGGCGGACGAGCGACCGGGCGGTCGAGAAATAGGTCGTGCTGAATCCGGCCGCGCCTTCGAAGAACCGGTAGGTCTTAAAGAACCCGGCATATTTCTTTTCCGCATCCGCCAGCTCGTCCCAGGCTTTGCCATAGACGGCGGCCATTTGGGGATTGTTCGCGACGGTGTCGCGAAACGCCTGCTCGTCCTTGAGCTTCCGGTCCATCAGCTTCTTGTCGAGCAGGCCGGACTGATAGCCCGTCGTCGCCTTCAAGCTGTTCTCGATGCCGAAGAGCGTACCCTGCGCCTGCCGAGCATATTCAGGGCCGCGCCGGCCGTACTCCTGAAGCAGGGCGCGCCGCCGCTGATAATCGGCGATCGTGAAGGGGTAGCTCACATCGCGGAGGAAATCCATCTGGGTGACGGTCAGAAGGCGCCCCGTCGAACCGGGGTGGCCGGAGGCGAAGATGAGATCGTTTTCCTTCAAACCGGCGACGTTCCATCTGAGATAATGCTTGGTCGCCAATGGCTTGTCGTTGTCATAGATCCGGAAGATCGTAATGTCGAAGTCGAAACGGGGATACGTGAAATTATCGGGGTCGCCGCCGAAGAACGCAATCTGGTTTTCAGGCGCAAAGACGAGACGGATATCGGTATAGACCTTGTATTTATACACATGATAAAGGCTTCCCGAATAGAGGCTGACGACCGTGCACCGCAGGCCGGTCTTTTCCGACTGCTCCTTTTCGACCACGGCGATGATCCTGTTCCGCGCCTCGGCGGCCTGGGCGGCGGTCATGCCGGGTTTTTCCGCGGCTCGGACCTGGTCCGTCACGTCCTCGATCTGCTGGAGGACGGTAAGCTCCAGGCCCGGGCACTTGAGCTCTTCGGCGAGGGTCCGGGCGTAGAATCCCGTTTTCATCAGGTCGCGGTCCTTGGTGCTCAGGTTCTGAATCGTAGTCCGGCCGACGTGATGGTTCGTCAGGACGAGTCCGGTGGGGGAGACGAACGAGCCGGACGCTCCGCCGAACCGGACCGAGGACAGCATGATAGGCTCGAGCCATTGGGAGGTCACGGCGAAGGCGTATTTTGCTTTGATCAAATCGGCCGGGAACGCGTTGAACGGCCACAGCCCTTCGTCAGCCTGGGCCGGGAGGAAAAGAGCCGTGGCTAGGACGAAAAGCCCCAGCGTTTTTTTCAGATTTTGTCTTGGGGTCATCATGAATACCTCCTTCCAAGAAGCTTTATCCTACCATAGTCGTCGTCGATTCCGAAGCCCGAGGACAGGCGAAGCCGGCTCCTCCGGCGGACGGGCGCTCCCGGAGAGACTTGATTTTCCGAGCCGGATGCTTTATTATATTTAATGAGAATCATTATCATTTTAAGAACGGATGACCGAAGCCATGACGAACGCACGGGATTTTGACGAAGGCCGGCCGTATCGCATCGTCCGGATCGAGGGCGGCGAAGGCGTGAGGCGGCGGCTGTTTGCTCTCGGCTTCCACCCGGGCGACCTCGTCGCCGTGACCGCGTCCGGCATTCTCCGCGGCCCCGTCGTCCTCAGGAACGTGGATACGGGCGTCTCGGTCGCCATCGGCCGCGGCATCGCTCAAAAGATCATCGCGGAGCCTGCCGATGAACGCGCCTGATGCGCCGGTCGTGCTGTTCATCGGCCAGCCCAACTGCGGCAAGAGCACGCTGTTCAACGCCGTTGCCGGCTACAAAGCCCAAACGTCGAATTTTCCGGGGACGAGCGTCCAGCATACGCACAGCTTGGTTACGATCGACGGGCGCGTCCTCAACGTCATCGATCTCCCGGGAACGTATTCTCTCCATCCTTCCGACCGGGCGGAGAAAGTCGCCCTGACGCACCTCTTCAACGAGCTCCCGGACGTGCTCATCAACGTCGTCGACGCCTCGATCCTCGGCCGGAGCCTCGAGTTCACGCTCGAGCTTCTCGAGACCGGACGGCCCATGGTCGTCGCCCTGAATATGATGGACCTGGCCGAAAAGAAAGGAGTCGAAGTCGACGTCCCGGCCCTGGCGCGTCGCCTCGGCGTGCCCGTCATTCCGACCATCGCGGCGCACGGCCGCGGCTTGAGAGAGCTCTTCGAGGCCGCGGTCCGAGGCCTGGATACGGGCTGTCTTGAACCCCGGCCGGGTTTGACGGGCGAGGTCGAGGAATCGGTCATGGGTCTGGCCGACGCATTTCCTGACGAGCTTCCGCTCGTTTTCAACAAACGATTTACCGCGGTCCAGATGATCGAGTCCGGGCCGTCCTTCTGCGATGAATTTCTTAAAGACTGTCTTCCGGATTTAAAGCAGAAATTGGACGAGACGCGGGACGCGCTGTCCGCGAAACGCCGGATGCCCGTCTATGAGGTGTTCGCGGCCGATCGCCACCATCTCGCCCAGAAGATCTTTGAAGAAACCTGCCGCGTCCGGCGGGCGCCGCGGCGGAGGGCGGCCGAGCGCTTGGACGACATTCTCCTGCACCCGCTCTTGGGCTATCCTATTTTGGCGGCCGTTCTCCTGGGATTATTCTTCATCATTTTCAAGGTCGGAAGTCCGCTTGAATCTTGGCTTCTCCGGCCGCTCGGCGTCCTGAAATCGCAGCTCGGACAGCGCCTGGGCGGCGGCGTGCTGTATCATATCGCGGACGGCGTCGTCCAGGGAATCGGCGGCGGCATCGCCATCGTCCTCCCGTATTTTCTGCCTCTTCTTCTCCTGACGGCCCTGCTCGAGGACGTTGGGTATCTCGCGCGCGCGGGGTTCCTCCTCGATACGTTCATGCATCGCCTCGGGCTTCATGGGAAATCCGTCTCGCCCTTCATCCTGGGTTTTGGATGCAACGTTCCCGCCATCACCGCGACCCGGATCCTGGAATCGCGGCGAGACCGGGTCTTGACGTCGCTCCTGGTCCCGTTCATCCCGTGCTCGGCGCGGACGACAATCATCCTGGCCCTCGTGGCCTTTTTCCTCGGTCCGGCCTGGGCGCTCGGATTCTATGTTTTCAACATCCTCCTCATCGCCGGGTTGAGCCGGCTCCTCAGCCTGTTCTGGAAAGACGAATCTCCCGGCCTCATTCTCGAGATCCCGTCGCTCAAGGTTCCGGGCGCGAAGAACGTGGCCCTCAAGGTCTGGTTTCAACTGAGAGCGTTTGTAAAGTTCGCTTGGCCGCTCCTGATCGCGGGAAGCGTGATCCTGGGTATGGTCCAATGGCTTCATGGCGACGCGGTCCTCAACGGCCTTCTCTCGCCGCTGGTCGCCGGGGTCCTGGGCCTTCCCAAGGAGCTCGGGGTCACGCTCATCTTCGGGTTCTTGAGGAAGGAATTATCGCTGCTGATGATGCTTCAGGCGCTGAACGTCGATTACCGGAACCTCTTGACCGTGATCAGCCGCGACCAAATCATCGTTTTCACGATTTTCGTCAGCCTGTTCGTTCCCTGTCTGTCGACGTTCGTCGTTCTCTGGAAGGAGTCGGGGAAAAAGGTCGCGTTTTTGTCTGCCGGCTTGAGCCTGGCGGTCGCCGTCGTTGTTAGCCTGCTCGTCCGTTTGATCATTTGAGATCCCGGGAACGAGGGTCCCGTCCAGGCCGGCCGGACCGAGGATCCCCTCGGAGGACCGGCTATTTTTCCAGCACGACGACCGCCACGGCATAGTCGGCGAGGTGAGACAATGAGACAAACGTCCTCGTGAAATCGAAATCCTCCTTCGTGTGGACGACGAGAAGCGGCTGCCCCGACGGCAGGTTCGTGACCTCGACATCGGTCAAGGAGACGCGGCGGCCGATCGCTTTGAAGAAGGCCTCTTTGGCCGCGAAGCGGGCGGCGAGGTGAAGGAACCGGCTCTTCTTGCCCTCGCTGTAAGCGATCTCTCCCGGGGTGAAGACCCGGTCCACGAACCGGACGTTCCGCTCGACGGCCTTTTGGATGCGAGCGACCTCGATCATGTCGATTCCGACCCCTGTGATCATGAGAAACTCCGTTTGGCTCTCCGTTGCCGATGAAATTGAATGGCGAACCGATGGGCCTCGTCGCGGATATGCTGGACGAGCTTCAACGCCGATGACGTCGGGTCGAGCTTCACGCCATCCGGGTGCCGGGGCGTGAAAATGACCTCGTCCGTTTTGGCCAGGGCCATGAGCGGGAGGCGCTTGAGCCCGAGTTCGTCCAAGACCTCGCGCGCGGCCCCGACCTGAGGCTTGCCCCCATCGACGAAGATCAGGTCCGGAAGCGCCCGTCGTTCTTCAAGAGAGCGCCGATACCTGCGCCGGATGACCTCCCGCAGGCTCGCCACGTCGTTCGGCCCTTCGACGGTTTTGATCTTGAATTTGCGATATCCGTTTTTGTCCGGCCGGCCGTTGACGAACGTCACCATCGAGGCGACGGTTTCGGTCCCGCCGGTGTTCGAGACGTCGAATCCTTCGACCCGAACGGGGAGGGCGCTGAGGCCGAGCTCCTTTTGGACGAGGACGAGCGGTTCGAGAGCGCCGGCGTGTTTGCGCAGGGCGATTTCGGCGTTCCGCGCGGCCAGGTCGACCAAGGCCCGGTGTTTGCCGCGCGCCGGAACGAAAATATTGACCTTCTTTTCGACGCGGCGTCCGAGGGATTCCGCCAGCGCGTCCGCGGCAGCCGGCGGGAAGGGAACCAGGATCCGTCCGGGATTCTCCCGGTCGCCATAGAATGACGTGATCGCGTCCCCGAGGAGGTCCGCGTCCGAACGGCCGCTCGCGACGTCGAGCGCGAATTCCCGGGACTCCTTGACTTTTCCCCGGCGCATCACGAAGACATAGACGGCCGACGCGCCGCCCGACCGGGCGTAGCCGAAGATGTCCTGGTTTTCGAGCCCGACGGAAATAAGCTTGGGTTTGACCTTGATGTGCTCGAGCGTTTTGATGATGTCCCGGAGACGGGCCGCCTCTTCGAAGTCCTCGGCTGCGGCGGCCCGGCGCATCTTTTCCGAGAGGATCCGGGTCAGCCGGCCGGTCCTGCCTTCGAGGAACAGGAGGGCGTTATCGACGTCTTTCCGATAGTCGTCCCGGCCGAGGAGACCGACGCACGGGGCCGAGCACATCTTCAAGTCGTATTCGAGACAGGG
>JBGOYP010000029.1:0-14372 GCA_041479785.1 Candidatus Aminicenantia bacterium
CCTGTCAAGCCATTTAAAAAGCTTACCGTAGCCGGTATCATCTTGCCATTTAAAAAGCTTACCCAAGGGAGACTCCAGCTAGGGGGATTCTGGGGGCTTTGGGATTGACGAGCCGCGAACCCAGATTCCTCGACAGGGTCCGGGCGATCTCGGACTCGACATCGGTCGTTTTCTTCTCCGGCATCCTGCGGACGGTCCGAAGCTTCCAGAGGCGGTCCAGTTTGCGCCGGATGATGGCGGCCAACTCGAAGGGATTGAGTCGAGCTCGCAGCTCCATAAGGTGTTCGATCTTCTTGCCATCGGCCCCCTTCATTCCGGCGAGTCGGTCGAGGGGCGTTTGGGGAGCATCGTAGCGGCGGGTTTTCCGCGAGCCGCGCCGTTCGGTCCGGATCAACTTGACCGACGGCTGGAAGAGATTCATATAGAGCCGCAGTTCGTTGGCGTAAAGATCATTCATCGCTTGGACGGCCTCCGGGGTGTCGTACCGATCCCAGCCGATGAGTTTCCGGACATGCGTCCAGTTCTTCTGCTCGATGTGGGCGTTGTCGTCCTTCTTGTACGGTCGGCTGCGGGTGAAGCCGATCTTCTCCTTCTCACAGTGGCGCCAGAGGTGGTGGTTAATGAACTCGCCTCCGTTGTCGGAATCGATGGCCTGGACGGCGAAGGGCAGGACACCGCCCATCTGGCGGAACGCCTCCAGGATGCCTTCCTCCCCCTTTCCCAGGACCGAGCGCGTCTCGACCCAGGTCGAGCCGATATCCGTCAGATTGAGGGAGAAGGCAAAGAGACCGCTGGCGTTCTCGCCGCTGTGCGAGACCGTATCCAACTCCAAAAATCCTGGCGTCTGAACGTCCCAGTGTTCGCACTTGATCGGGATGCGATGGCGCAACAGGGTCCCAGGCTTGGTCCGGCCATAGAGCCGCCGCCGCAGCCCCCGCCTCTTGCCCGCCAAGGCCCGGTCGATCGTCCGAGGGCTGATCCGCAGGAGTTGGGCCTCCTGAACTGCCGTCAAGCCGTACCGCTTCCGAATCCACGGCCGCCAGAGGCCGATAATCGCTTTCAACCGGACCGACCACGGATATCCCGCCTCTTCCCAGATCTTCTCCATCACGCTCATGACTTCCGGATCGTAGGACTGTTTCCTCTTGCGGCGAATCCGAACCTTCGGCTTCCCGCATTCCTCAAACCTCCCGATCTTCCCAATGGCATACTTGCGATGATACCCGGTCGCTTCACAGAGCTCATTCAGGATCCTCGTCTTCGCCGTCTTGGAAGCCTGGCGATAGCGTTTCCAGGTGGCATCCATCAGTGACCTCCGACTGTGTAGGTCCATCTCCACTCCTTCCAATCAAAGAAGGAGAGAGTACAAAATCCCCGTTCTCCTCGTCCAGCCATGGTAAGATTTTTATATGGCAAGATAATAGACCCTTCGGTAAGATTATACATGGCGCGATTCGTCCGGTTGACTTAGCCTGCCCGGCGGTCTAAACTATTTCCTCTTCAACGGACGGATTTTAATGAACAAAGAGAACGTCGGACGCTTTTACGACGTCGTCTGGACCGAGTATCTTCCCGAATACGAAGCCTCCGAGAAACACTGGGCGATGTTCTATACGCCCGAAGAGGTCCGCGGCCGGTATGTCCTCGACGCCGGCTGCGGCACGGGGATTTTCAGCGCGATCTTCGCCCGCAACGGCGCCGGCCGAGTCCTGGGCATCGACATCAGCCCCGGCAGCCTGGAGACGGCGCGCAGCCTGAAGGAGAAGTTCGGGCTCGCGAACACCGAGTTCGAGTGGCAGGACATGCTCGCCCTGCCGTATGCCGACGCGACCTTCGATATCGTCTGGGCTTGGGGGACGGTTCATCACACGACCGACCCGCTCCGGGCGATTTCCGAGCTCATCCGTGTCCTGAAGCCGGGGGGCTCTTTGTTCCTCGCGATTTACAAGCGGACCAACGTGACCTGGATCCACGAAGTCTTGCGCCGGTCACTTATCCGGACGCCGCGCAAGGCCTGGAATGGACTGGCCAAAGTCATGGCTTTCTTCTTAACCCCCGTCGTCGCCGTCTTCAAGCGTCGCGAGAAATCGCGGAAGGGCGAAAAGCTGTCCGAGCTCATCCTTGACTGGTATTTCGTCCCGATCCGGCATTACTACCGGCCGGGAGAGATCCGGACATTTTTGGAAGGCCGCGGTTTCGTTGTCGAAAACTATCTCGCCCATTCGGGCCGCTTCAACAGCTCGTCGAACTTCATTTTCAAGTCCCGGAAGCCGGCATAAACCGGCCCGGCAATAATTCCGTCAACGTGAATTTAAACAGGTCCGCCGGCCGCGGCTAAGGCTTTTCGGACGTCCCGAGCGTTCGGCGGTCGGTGATCCGGAGGCGGCGTTCGCCGACGGCATACGAGTAGTCGGGAAGGGGGGCGGCCACGACCGCGCCGGCGCCGACGACGCTCCCGCGGCCGATCGTCACCCCGTCGAGGACGATGACGCCCGCGCCCAGCCAAACGTCCTCACCGACTCGGATCCCGCCCTTGGCCGAGGACGGCTGGAACATGATCGGCTGCGCCGTCTCGGTGACCGGATGGTTGCCGCCCGCGACGAGATAGCATTCGCCGGCCAGAAAACAATATTTTCCGAGGCGGATCTCGGTCTCGCTGAGAAGGCTGCAATTGGCCGACACGTTGCAGTAGTCGTCGAGCGAGATCGAGCCTTCCTTGCAGCTTAGAACCGCATCCCGGCCGATGTAGACGTTGGCCCCGAGGCGGATGCCTTCGTTGGCCATGCCCTTGGCGTCGAGGACCGCGTAATCGTCGATGACGGTGTTGTCCCCGATCTCGATCTTGTGCGGATGGCGGACCGTGATGTTCCGGCCGAAGACGACGCCGCGGCCGACTTTTTTCAAGAGCCGCGGATAAAACACCTTGCGCAGGGCGAGGCCGAGCGCGCCCGGGACGGGCGTGACGAAGAGGTTGATCAGCTCGTACTTCAGGGCGGGCCAGAACCCTTTTTGGCCGACGAACAGGTTCGTGTATTTCGCGGACAGGGATTTCGACCCATCGATGAGCTCTTTTTGCGTGCTTCCCGGAAAATCCTGGGGCATGGGCCTCCATTATAGCGCGTTCCGGACGCCATTTCAAAACGGCCGGGACCGCCCGCGGCGTGGCCCAGGGCGGCGGCCGGACCGCGATTTCGGAGCGCTCAGTCGATCGTGAAGTAGATCTGGAGCGTCAGCCGGATCCCATAGGAGCTCAGGTTGAAGCTTGGCCGGCGGACATTACGGACCACGTCCCCCGCTTCTGGTGAGAAGTCTAAGAGTTCGATATGCGCGAAGAATTTGTTGAGTTTCGGGTCCAACGTTTCATAATAATATTGCGACCCGTAGGTCTGGTAGGTATTCGTCGAGGTTTCGTCCGAATACCAGCCGAGGTCGCTCTTGTAGAGCCGTTGGCGCGTCGAGATGGTGTCCACGCGGTGTCCCTCCCAGTCGGCCATGGACAGCGACCGCCCGTAACATTCCAGGCCGAGCGAGAGCCAGCGCCCCAGCTTAACATCCAGGCCTAACCCGCCGTGGATTCCGAGGATTTCCTTCGTGAAGTCTTCCTGGATTTGGTCGTTGACCGTAGAGTTGTTTTGGGTGGCCGGGGTTCCCGCGGCGAAGGGGTTGAACTGTTGGATAACGGACGTCTGCTCCGTCATGCTATGAGACAAGTTGCCGAAATAAAATCCGGCACCGGCATAGGCATAGAGGTCGAACGTCCGGCCGAGCGGAAGGATCCCGTAGAGGCTCAACTTAATGGGGATGACCGTGAGCTTGTAGCTCCGGGCGGTGGTGACGGACTGGTCAAAAATGTATTGTTGGGTGGCCTGGGTCCCTTCCTCGTGATAGGTGTATCCGTACGTGCCCGAGCTGTTGGCGGCGATATAGGATATCCCGAACGATATCGCGAGCGCCGGGAGGGGATGCAGGAGAATCTCGAAGTCGTATCCGGGGACCCGGCCGGTTTTCGCCCAGGAGCATGTTCCGGTATATCCCCCGAGGCCGCCGAGACTTGGATAATAGCTGGATAAGCTCGACCGAAGCTGCTCCAGGTCTCCGATGCCGCTCGGGACCCAATCATAGCCCCCGCCGAATTTAATGGAGATGAGGTTGCCCTCCGCGCGGGTCTGGGCGGACAATGTCGCTGAAAAGGCCGCCAGGACGGCCACGAGGACGGCGATGGTGAGGATCCGGCGTCCTTCCAGACGAGGCTTTCGCGATTTATTTATCTTCATATTGACTCCTTTTATATCCATTGTTCGGCCCGATACCAGGCCACGGCCGCCGTCATTCCTTTCTCGAGCGTCCATCCCGGCGCATAGCCGAGCTCCCGGACCGCTTTAAGGATATCGAGCGGTTTGGGGTGGACGAAGAAGGCCAACCTCGAGGGGTTGAGCGGAGCTTCTTTTCCAAACAGCGAGAACACGCCTCCCATGACCCAGGCCGCGGCTTTGACCGGCCCGAGCGGTAGCGATACGCGCGGGACCCCGGACCCGGCCGCAGCGGCGATCGTCTCGGCGATTCGTTTCACGGACAGGACTTCGGGCCCGGCCAGATGATAGACCTCGCCCCGTCGTCCTTTCGCGGCGCAAAGAAGCGTCCCCGCGACGAGGTCGTCGATATAGACGGGCGTCTGGAGCGTCCGGCCTTGCGCGACGAGAATAAAGCGTCGGCGAGCGATCGCTCGGATAAGCTTGAGCGTCCGGCGGTCACCGGGCCCATATACCCAGCCGGGCCGGACGACCGCGACATCCTGCCCCGACCGGGCCGCAGCGAGCGCGATCTTTTCGCCCTCGAGCTTGGACCGGTCATAGACGTCTTGAGGATTGGGAGGGAGGTTCTCGTCCGCGACACCGCTCTTCACGTGTCCGAGGACTCCGGCGGAGCTGAAATGAACGACGCGCCGGACCCCCGCGTCTTTGGCGGCGGCCAGAACCGTCCGCGTCCCCTCGGCGTTGATGCCAAAGAATTCTTCGTCTCCGATCCGGGACGAGCCGAGAGCCGAGGCCAGGTGAAACACGACGTCCATACCTGGAAGAACGCTCCGGAGGAGCGCCGCGTTGCGGATATCTCCCGTAACCATCTCGACGTCCTTATGTGCCGGGATTCGCGCCCGGGCGTCGAAGCCGCAAACGGTCCATCCGTCCCGCGCGAGACGGTCGGCGAGATGGCCACCGATGAAGCCTGACGCTCCCGTGATGAAGGCGCGCATCGGGCGTTCTCCGCTCCTCGATTTCAGCCCGTGGCCTTCCGCAGGGCCTCGGTGATCTTGTTCAAGTAGGCGGGATAGACGTAATCCCGGTCCGCTAGTCGTTTCGCTTCCCGCGCCCGCCCTTGCGCTTCTTCGTTTTCCAGGGCGAAGATGAGGCCGGCGGCCAGGCTTCGCGGGTCGGGGCGCGTCAGGACGGCGATCCGCTCGTTCAGGACCTGAGTGTGCGTCCAGAGGTCGGTCGCCACGAGAGGTTTCCCGGACTTGAGAAACGCGTAAATTTTGAGCGGCGTGTTCGTTCCTGAGACGCGCGGCGATACGAGGACGTCCGCGAGGGCGATAAAGAGCGGAACCCGGGCGGGCGGGACTTTCTCGACGAAGACGACCCGGTCCGCGATGCCCAGCCGTACCGTCTTTGCGCGCATGCCGTCGTGGTCCGCTTTCGACCCGCCGACGATCAAAAGGCGGGCCTCGCCCGGGACCTCCGCGAACGCATCGACGAGCAGCGGGATTCCCTGATAGGGCTCGAAGTTCCCGGCGTAGAGGATGACCTTCTCTCCACGGGGAGCGACTTCGGACCGCATCCGGGCCAGGCCGTCCGCGTCCAGGGGCTCGTTCGCGAAATCGTTGAAGTCCATGAAATTTTCAAGGAACACGGCCTTGGCCGAAAACCCTTTTTTCCCGACATAGTCGAGCAGGTCACGGCAGATGACGATGACCGCGCCCGAATTTTTGAGAACGAATCGCTCGAAGCCGAGAAAAATCCGCTTGAGAAGTCGTGACTTCGAGAAATCGAAGTTGTCGAGCTGCTGGGGCAGGCTCGAGTGCATATCGTAGAGATGGGGAACTCCAAAGACACGGCCGAGGGCGGCGCCGAACCAGCCCGCCTCCTCGTGCGAAAAAATGAGGTCGTACCGGCGTCGGGCCAGGGCGCCGAAGGTCCGGAGCGCTATGAGTCCGTCGAGAGGGAGCTTGGCGAGGGACGGGCCGATCTTGATATGCTTGAGGCGGAGAAGGTTTGGGACGCGGCGGATCGTCAGACCCGGAAAGGCGATATTCTCGCCCAGGGGATACGTGACCAGCGTCGTGGCGTGGCCGAGGTCGGCCAGGGCTTTGAGCCTGAAATAAACGCTGATCGGCGTGCCCCGCGGCTGGAAAAACGGCTCCGGGGCGAGCATGAGGATCTTCATCGGGTGGTTCTCAGAGGACCCTGTCGGAATCGCCGTCCAGGATCTCGCGGACGACGTAGATGTGTTTTTCGACGGCTTCGTGATACGTCCGGACCATGATTTCGCCGAGCAGCCCCATGGTGATGAACTGGATGCCGATGACGATGAGCAGGACGGCCAGGAGAAGAAGCGGCCGGTTCGAGACGCTCTGCTTTAAAATGAGGCGCTGGTAGGACAGAACGATCCCGAGAACGCCGCCGACGCCGCCCGTCAGAACGCCCAGCAGTCCGAAGATCTGGAGAGGCCGGGTCGAATAACTCATAAGAAATTTGACGGTCAGAAGGTCGAGGAACACGCGCATCGATTTCGAGAGATTGTATTTGGATTTGCCGTGGAGGCGAGGTCGGTGGTCCACCGGGATTTCCGCGATCGCGACGCCGATCATGCTGGCGATCGCCGGGATGAAACGGTGCATCTCGCCGTAGATTTTGATGTTCTTGACGACGTCCTTGCGGAACGCTTTGAGGGTGCAGCCATAATCGTGGAGGTGGACCTTCGTGATCCAGGAGATGAGGAGATTGGCGACCTTGGAAGGCAGCCGCTTCGAAAAGAGCTTGTCGCGGCGCTTCACCCGCCAGCCGCTGACGATGTCGTAACCTTCCTGGATCTTGGCGATCAGCCGCCGGGCGTCGGCCGGGTCGTTCTGGAGGTCGGCGTCCAGGGTGATGATGACGTCGCCGTGAGCGTAGTCGAATCCGGCCGAGAGGGCGGCCGTCTGCCCGAAGTTCCGGCGAAGCCGGATGACCTTAACCCGGGAGTCGGTGGACCGGAGCGCCCGGAGGGCCGGAAAAGACCCGTCCGTGGACCCGTCGTCGATGAAAATCATTTCGAAGGACAGTCCGAGTCCGTCGCCGGCCGCAGCCATTTCGCGATACAGGTCAGGGATATTTTCCGCTTCGTTGAACACCGGGACGACGAAGGAAACGTCGATCTTCGGGGGGGCCGTCATGGCTGCCACTATAACACAAACGAAATCGGGGCTTCAACGGCGGCCTGGGCGGCGGCAGGGGCCCCAGGCTTTGTCTGGGGATCCGTTTCCGCCGCACTCAGCCGCGTATTTATATCGCGGGTGAGTGCCCCGGGCTTTACCCGGGGGTCTACTTCCGCCGCGAAGGCTCGTCCCTTGACTTACGGTCTCCGAAGTGACTCAGGAAAAGGTATTTGCGTCTCCGTACTCGAGTATGTTAGACTATCGACGCGTTTATTGACATATGCAAATTGCGACAGTCATTGTCGCATATTGCATACGGGGAATATTATTATAAAAGACGCTATCCACGAATATATCGACGCACTTCAATCTCGAGGTCAGTACTTTTTTCTTAAACATGAACTTCTAGCTAAAACCGGCCAAGCCGAGATCATTGCGAATCGGTCTTTGGCCAGGCTTCAGGCAAAGAATCGGATCCTGTTGGTTCATCGCGGGTTTTATCTTATTATCCCTATCGAGTTTCGTTCGACCGGAGTTCTTCCGCCGGAATGGTCGATCCATTCCCTGATGGAATACCTCGATGTCCGCTACTATGTCGGTTTGTTGAGCGCGGCGGCCATCTGGGGAGCGTCTCATCAAAAGCCCCAGGAGTTTCAAGTCCTGACGAACGTCCAGCTCAGACCGATCCGCGTGAAGATCCTAAAAATACGATTTTTTAAAAAAGCCCATTTCCCGGACCCGCTGTTCTTAGGTCAGCAAAAAACGGAAACCGGCTACATGAGGATTTCGAATCCCGAATTGACGGCTCTCGACCTTATGAAATATGCCAAAGCCGTTGGAGGGCTGCATCTTGTCGCCACGGTGTTCGCCGAACTTGGCCGCAGCATTGATCCTCAAAGATTGCTGAATGTCGCGAGAAAGGAAAAAACCCTAGCGTCCGTCCAACGATTAGGTCTCATGTTGGATAACGTCGGCTTTAAAGCTAAGACAAAAGACATCGCCGAATTCCTCCGGGAGAAAAATACTCGGCCTGTTTCGCTCGAGCCCGGGCTTCACAAAAAAAATTCTCCCCTGATTAAAAAATGGAATATCTATGAAAATCTGAGAATCGAGGCTGACGAATTATGATCGCCCGCGCGGATATCGTCCAATGGAGAGAATATGCTCCATGGGTCTCGGACGCTCAAGTCGAACAAGACCTGATCATCAGCCGACTGCTTGTCGAATTCTATCAGAACGACTTCGTCAGCGACAAACTTCTCTTTAGAGGGGGGGCGGCTCTTCATAAGATCCATCTCAGTCCGGCCGTCCGATATTCCGAGGACCTTGATTTTGTCCAAAGGGAAGCGGAGGGCATCGGTGAGGTTTTAAGCGCGATCAAGAGAATATGTCAACCGCTTCTGGGGAAGCCAAGGACACGACAGAAGGAGGCCAGCGTCGTTTTGACCTACCAATCGATATCCGAGTTTCCCCCTCCGATCCCTCTCCGCATCAAGGTCGAAGTCAATACGAGAGAACACGCCGCCGTGTTTCCGATCATATTCAAACATTACGAAATCGATTCCCGCTGGTTTGCCGGCCGATGCGAATTGGCGACCTACTCACTTGAAGAGCTTCTTGCCACCAAGCTCAGGGCGCTCTATCAAAGGAAGAAAGGGAGGGACCTCTTCGACCTTTGGTACGGCCTGACAAAAGGGAACGCCGACCCAAACCATGTCATTCAGGGTTTTCGGATTTATCTTGCCGGTCAAGGGCCGCGCGTTCGGAAAACGCAATTTCGGAGCAATTTGGCTTTGAAAGCCGCCGATCCGCACTTCCTCGGCGACACGAGATCTCTTCTGCGGCCGGACGTCTTGTATTCGCCACGGGATGCGGCTAGACTGGTTGATGAGACATTGATCGAGCTCTTGGATGATTAACGAAAAGGGGGAGTGCCATGGCCCAATTGCAGTTTAAAGGAAAAACCTTCGTCCAGAATCATCATCTCATGGTCAAGTATCATGGGCTCGTCCCCGTCAAAAACAAGAGCCTCACGGACAAAGTCAGCCTGAATGACAATCTAATCATCCATGGGGATAATTTAGCTTCCCTCAAAATTGAATGACTTGATTTTGGGTTCAGGCCACTAGAAATGACCGGCGATATTGACTCCCGCCCGTCGGTTGTGTCCCGGTAGGAATTCCTGTATCATTTTTCCGGAACCGCATGAAGAAACTCATTATCGTCCCCGCCTACAACGAGGAGAGGAATATCGACGGCGTTCTCCGGGCGATCCGGGCCGACGCGCCCGGCTTCGACGTGGTCGTCGTGAACGACGGCTCGGGGGACAAAACCTCGGACGAGGCGCGGGCTTTCCCGTTCGTCCAGGTCATCGACCTCCCCGTGAACCTCGGGATCGGGGGGGCGGTCCAGACGGGGTTTCTTTACGCCCGCGCCCTGCCGTATGAACTCGCCGTGCAGGTCGACGGCGACGGCCAGCACCGGCCGGCCGAGATCGAAAAGATCGCGGGCCCCATCTTGTCCGGCGAAGCCGACGTCGTCATCGGGTCGCGGTTTCTCGAAAAGGCGACGTTCCGCGGCAGCCCGTTCCGGCGGGCGGGCATCCGCATCTTTCAGATGATCAACGCCCTCTTCCTGGGCGAGCGAATCACGGACAGCACGTCGGGCTTTCGGGCCTTTAACCGGCGGGCGATCGAGGTCTTGAGCGAGTCCTACCCGGACGACTATCCAGAGCCCGAAGCGATCTATATCTTGAAACGCCGCGGCCTAAAGATCAAAGAGGTCCCCGTCGAGATGAACCTCCGGAGCGGGGGAAAATCCTCGATCGGAGGCGGTCGGTCGCTGTATTACATGGTCAAGGTCTGCCTGGCCATCTTCGTTCTGAATCTCAGGAAAGAAATCTAACGGAGGGCATCCCATGGACAACGTCCAAACGATCCGGATCCAAATCCTGGCCATCATAGGCAGTCTCCTGCTCATCGGCTTCATCGTGGAGCTCATCCGGCGCAAACGACTGCGCGAGGAATTCTCGATTCTCTGGCTGGCGATGAGCGTCGTCTTTCTGGCGCTCTCTGTCTTTCGCGGCCTGCTCGATACGTTCTCCTACGCGATCGGGGTCGGCTATCCGCCCGCAGCCCTGTTTCTCATCCTGATCCTCGGACTCATGTTTATCCTGATCCATTTTTCCGTGGCCATCTCCGAGCTCAAGGAGGCCCAGAAAAAGATGGCCCAGGAACTCGGGCTGCTCAAAGCCGCCGCGGAGGGCCGGCCGAAGGGTCCATGAGCTGGCAGCCCTACGACGAAACGACGGCCCGACGCTGGGACGCGTTCGTCTCCGGACATCCCGAGGGACGCCTGCCGCATCTCACGGGATTCAAGCGGTCCGTCGAGGAAACCTACCGGTTCGAGCCGTTCTACCGGGCTTATCTTCAGGGCGGAGACCTGCGCGCCGTTTTCCCCGGCTTCTTTCACCGCAGCCGCCTCTACGGCCGGAAAATCGTCTCCCAGCCGTTCAACGAGTACGGAGGAATCCTCTTCGCCGTAAATGCGGGCCCGGACGAACGCTGGCGCATCCTTGACGAGTTCGGGCGGGTCGCGCTCGACGCGTTGCGGACGAAAAAATTCGACCACCTCGAGATGAGGCATCCCGCCGACATTCCCGTCGGCAACCCGCGATTCCGGTTCGTGCCGCTGTGCCAGCGCGCCGTTCGAACGCTCGACGCGCCCGATATCCTATGGGCCGACCTCGCCTCCAAGGACAGGAATATCATCCGGAAAGCGCAGGATTTCGGGCTGACGTTCACGGAAGACCACGGCGAAGAGGCGCTCCGGACGCGGTTCTACCCGCTGTATTTGCGGACCATGAAACGGCTCGGGACGCCGCCTCACCCTCGGGCCTATTTCCTCCGGTTGTCGCGCCATCTCCCCGAGAACCTGAAGCTGTTTTGCGTTACCTACCGCGCAACGCCGGTCGCGGCGCTCGTCGCCTGGGCCGTCGGCGCGACGGTGCACGTCACGGACATGTGCTCGGACGACGCGGCGTTTTTCCTGCGGCCGAATGATTTCGCCGTTTGGGAGTTTTTGCGCTGGGCCCATGACCGGGGTTACAAATTATTCGATTTCGGGCCCGTCCGGTATCGGGGCCAGGAGATCTTCAAAAAAAAATGGAACATGGAGATGCGCGAGTATCGCTATGTCTATCTTTCGCCCGGGCCCGGCCGTCCGAAAAATCCCTACTCCGGACCGGGCGGGGTCCTGGACCTCGCGCCGGGTTTGTGGAGGGCGCTT
This sequence comes from Candidatus Aminicenantia bacterium, assembly GCA_041479785.1. Classification (GTDB taxonomy): domain Bacteria; phylum Acidobacteriota; class Aminicenantia; order Aminicenantales; family UBA4085; genus JBGOYP01. The sequence goes on from JBGOYP010000029.1 coordinate 11,696, forward strand.
GTCCCGGCCGGGGTCGGCCGGATGGTCGGAAAATATCTCCGGAAGGAGATCGGGCTATAATGGCGGACAACCGGTCGTTCTGGAGGCGGGCGTTCGACGAGATCTCCCGCGAGAAAGGCGATACGCCGGAGGCGAACAGCTACGTTTCCGTTCGCAACTTTGCTCTCGTCCGGAACGCCGTCCTATCGCTTCTTGGCGATATCCGGCGGGCCATCGTCCTCGACGTCGGTTGCGGCACGGGGCACCTGTCCCAGCCCCTCGTCCGCGATAACTTTGTCGTCGGTGCGGACCTCTCGTCCGAGATGCTTCGCTTCGCGGCGGCGAAAGGGCTCGTCTCCGTCCATGGCCGGGCCGAGGAGATCCCCTTCAAAAACTCGGTATTCGACGTCGTCCTGGCCAACAGCGTCATCCAGCTTATCCCGGACGGCCGGGCTTTCGTCGCCGGACTGTTCCGCGTCGTCCGGCCCGGCGGCCGGGTCATCATCGCGACGATCAACGCCGAATGCGCGGCCGTGGCCGCGCTGCGGCGGGTCGAGCGCTCGAAATACCGGCATTTCCGGCTCTATCCGTTCGCGGAGCTAAGCGCGCGGGTCGCCGATGCCGGCGGCGTACTGCGCGGCACGACTTTTCTATATTATCCCGTTGGCCGGAGCGGCGTGGTTCGGGGAGACAAACGCCCCGGCCTGGTCCGCCGCTGTTTCGCTTCGACCGTCATCGTGGACGCGGTGCGGCCCGGATGAGGCGTTTGCAAACGGGAGAGATGGTTTTTTATAATCTAGGAAGCCGATGAAAAAATTCCTTCGCTGGATCCGGGCGCACCGAACAGGGCTCATCCTGGCCGGCATTTTCCTCGCCGGCCTGGCCCTCCGGGTCTGGGGTTTGTCGTCGGCCTATCAGCGCATCGACGACATCCCGGTCGCGAAGAAGATCTCATGGGTTTACTACGGCGATTGGAAGCCCGACGCGCAATTCTTCTATCCTTTGTTTTTCAACTATATCGTCGGCGTCCTGATGCGGGTCCTGTCCTTTGTCCTGAACGTGCTGGGCATCCACCCCGGCCCGGGCCTCTATGAGTTCACGTTCGACCAAACCCTGTTCATCGCGCGATTCGTCTCGGCGACGATGGGCGCGGCCACGGTCCTGGTCGTATTCAAGATCGGGCGCAGGCTTTTTTCCGCGGCGACCGGCCTGGCCGCATCGTTCTTCTTCGCCTTCTCTTCGGTCCACATCCTGTACAGCCATCAGATCGTGCTCGATGTCCCGATGACGTTCTTCTACGCGCTGGCGCTTTATTTCTGCGTCCGGATCCTCGAGGATGGCCGGTGGCCGCATTATATCGCCGCCGCGGTCCTCGCCGGCCTGGCAACCGCGACCAAGTACAACGGCATTTTTGTCGTCCTTTCGATCCTGGCCGCCCATATATGGTATAAGCGCCGGACGCGGAAGAACGTTTTCCGGGTGCTTTTCGATGGGAAGCTCATCGCGGCCGCGGCCGTCTCGGTCTTGAGTTTCATCGTCGGCCATCCCTTTGCCCTTCTTTGGGCCCCCTCGTTCCTCAAGGCGACAAAAGAGCTGGCCAGGTGGGTCCATGCGACCGAATATTACCTGATGCTGATCAAACCTCGGACGCTTATCGAAAAGTTCGCCGAAAGCAACTATGTCAAAGGGGTCTGGAACGTCCTTTCCGCCGAGGGCTGGGTCCTCTTCGCTCTTCTCGTCCTCGGCCTCGTCTGGGTCTTCCGGCGAAGGAACCGCGGCGGCCGCTTCCTGTCGCTCTCGGGCTTTATTTATTTCCTGGGCTGCCTCGGGTTCCTGGGATTTTCCCGGCTTCGCGACCTGTCGACCTTGTCCTTATTCTACGCGTTTTTCGCCGCCTTCGGGCTGTCCTTCCTCGGCGGCGTCCTCCGCCGCGGAGGAGCGCGGCTCGCGTTCGTCGTCCTGGCCGCCGCGGCGATAGCCCTCGTTAGTGTCCGGAGCCTGGTCCAAGGATATTATCTCCATGAAGACGATACGACCCAGGTCGCCGAACGCTGGATCGAGCGGAACCTGACACCCGGAAGCCGGATCGGGCGGGAATGGTTCACGCCCGAGCTCGCCGGGTCGATCGGAAAATTTCAGATGTTTGACCAGCCGTTCTTGGGCAAGGATTTTCCGGCCTTCAACCAGTTCGATTTTGTCCTCTCCTCCAGCGCGGCCAACGCCTTTTTCTACAAATACCGGAAATATTATCCCAACCAGATCGCGGTCTACGAAGACTTGGACCTCGGCCACGAGCTTCTCAAGGATTTCCGGTTCCGGGCGATCGAGTACAAGAATCCCTAAGTGAAAATCTACAGCGGCCAGGTGTCGCGTCATCCGAGAGAACGCTTGACGCTTCCCGTCATGCCGTCGGTCCCGGCGCCTGTCCGCGAGTTCGAGTTCGCGGACGGCTCGGTCTACGGCAAGGACATCAACGCGTTTGTCCTTTCCTCCGAACAGCCGGTGGAACGCGTCTTCGTCAGCCGGACGCCGGTTGCCCGGGTCGGCGTTTTCGTAAGCGAAGCCGCCGGGGACGGCGAGGTCGTTGTCCGCGCGGGCGGGCACGCGGAGCGGATCGCGGTCGGACGCGGAGGCCGCGCCGCCGCCATAATCGAGCCGCGGCGACGCTTCCCGTATTTCAAATACATGTATGACGTCC
>JBGOYP010000030.1:0-14180 GCA_041479785.1 Candidatus Aminicenantia bacterium
AAGGCGATCCGGGAGATCTCCAAGGACCAGCTCAAGTCCCAGATGCTCCTTATCGGCAACATCCCCAGCCACGAGGAGATCGTCAGCCTGATCAATGTCGGCGCCCGCGGCTACTTCGACCTGAACGACCCGGCGGGCCAGCTCCCCGAGGCCATCCACGTCATCCACCGGGGCGAGATCTGGCTGCCCCGGGACAAGATGAGCAGCATCATGGACCGGATCATTTCGGTCGTCGGCCGCGACATGAAGGAAAAGACGCTCGACCAGCTCACGCCGACCGAATTCCAAGTGCTCAAGCTGATCGGGCAGGGGAAGTCGAACGATGAGATCGCCGGCCTCCTCTTCATCAGCAAGAATACGGTCCGGTCGCACATCAAGAGCATCTACGCCAAGCTCGACACCCACAGCCGTTTGCAGCTGGCGCTCTATGCCATCAATTCGGCCCTGTTTTAGGTGAAAGGCGGGGACAACCACCATGAACGCACAGACCGCTAAAAAAACAACCAAGGCCAAAACCCCGGTGAAGAAAGTCGTCGTTCCGGTCGACGTCAACCGAAGACGGGAGTGGCGCTTCGAGCTCCCGCTGACTGCGGCCGTCGAAGGAAAACTCCCGCAGGGCGGGATATTCAAGGAAACCGCCAAGCTGGAGAACATCAGCTCGGGCGGAGCCTATTTCTGCCTGGATTCGGGCGTCATCGTCGGCTCCAAGATCAAGCTCGTCATCGAACTTCCCAAAGAGCTCACCGAGGGTAAAAAGGTCAAGCTTCAGGTCGGCGGTATGACGATCCGCCTCGAAAAACCCAACACCAAACGCAAGAAACAGGGCGTCGCCGTCCGCTTCAGCAAGGACTTCGAATTCATTCCCGGCGCTAAGTAATCCAAGCGCCCGTTCCTATGCTGACCGTCGCCCTGACCGGGGGAATCGCGTCGGGCAAATCCGTCGTCGCAGAGGTGTGGCGCGCCCGCGGCTGCTATATTGATTCCGCCGACGCGGCGGCGCGCGCTCTCATGCGGCCCGGACAACCGGCCTGGAAAAAGGTCAAAGCGTATTTCGGCCCGGACGTGCTCGCCCCCGACCAAACCATCGACCGGAATAAACTGGCCCGGATCGTTTTCCGGGACGCCGCGATGCGCGAAGCCCTGAACGCGATGACGCATCCGCTGGTGATCGCCGAACAACGGCGGACGATCGCTCGGCTTAAGAAGGCCGGCCGGACAAAAATATACGTCAGCGAAGCGGCGCTGACGATCGAAGCCGGGTTCGATGTGTTCTTCGACAAGGTCGTTGTCGTCCTCTGCCCGCGCGCCGTTCAAATCGCCCGTCTCAGGACGCGCGACGCTATCAGCCGAGCGGAGGCCGCGCGCCGGATCGCGGCCCAAATGCCGGCCGAAGAAAAAAAGAAGCGGGCCGACTATGTCATCGACGCATCGGGAGCGCTCGAGGAGACGATCGCCCAGACGGAACGGATTTATATCCTGTTGCTCGAGGATGAAGCCGCCCAAAGACGGCGCCGCACCGCCGTCCTATCCTAAGGCGGCGGCGAGGAGCGGGATCATGATCTCGTGCGGACCGACGATATAAATCCCTCTCCCTTTTTTTCCAAGCGGGCGGCGGGCGACATTTTCCGCGGGCCGGTACTGGCGGTTGAAATCGAAAACGGCCGTCGTGAAATCGTCCAAAGCCGTGCCTTGATTCCGGACGAGGGCGACCGCCTTCAGAAAAACTTCGGGCAGGACGACGGCCGATCCGATATTGAGGAACACGCCCTGCTCGAGCTTGGCGACGAGCGCCGCGAATACGAAGAAATCCCGAAGGGACGTCGCCCCGATCGCTTCACCGCTCGCCGTCGGATGGGCGTGGATGATGTCCGTGCCGAGGGCAACGTGGACCGTGGCCGGGATTCCCAGCCCATAGGCCGCGGCGAGCAGGCTCGATTTTTTGTGGGGGAAATTCGACCGCGCGATCATCCGGCCGACCGCCGTTCCCAGCCCTTGGCCCTCCGCCGCCGCCTGCCGGATGGCCGCGTTCAAGAGCGTTCCCGTCTCCCGGGCCATGCCGAAGCGCCCCGTCTTGATTTCCGCGCCGACGTCCTCGGACGTTTTTCCGCAGTAGGCCAGCTCGAAATCGTGGATGATCCCCGCGCCGTTCAAGGCAAGTCCCGACACCCAGCCGTTCTTCATGAGGTCGATGAGGACCGGATTCAGCCCGACCTTGATGACGTGGGCGCCCATGGCCCAGAGGATGGTGCGCCGCTTTTTTTTGGCGGCTTTGAGGCGCGCCGCAAGTTCCCGGAAGTCCCGGGCCGCGAGCACATCGGGGAGATGCTCGAGAAAACGGCGGACGGTGTCGTCCGGTCGCGTCGTCCGGGCGAATTCGGCGATGCCGACCTTGCTCTTACGGGCGGATAGGGAATACGTTCTCAGGCCGGCGGGAGACAGCGGAGCGATCGGCTCAGACACGGCGAACCCCCTCGGCGACGATGACGGACCGGCCGCTGCGAACGATGCTCACGCCGCTTACTTGGAATCGATGTGCTTCAATTCCTGGCCGCAGCGGAACTTGATGCGTTTGCCCTGAGTGATATGGATCTGCTTCTTGCGCCGGATGTCGCGGCCGTAGCCGGTCTTCTTGGCTACGACCTTGAAGCTCCCGAATCCGCGGATCTCCACTTTTTCTTTGCGGGCCAGCGCCTCTTTAATGGATTCCAGGATGGTTTCGACGATCAACAAAGACTTCGCCCCGTTGAATTCGGATTTCTTCTCGATGTCAAGGGCAATATCGTTCTTGATCATCCGCAGCTCCTTAAGGAATCCTAACTTTAATTTTTTGAACGCTTTTTGTCAAGACATTTTGTTGACTTCAAAAAAGGTCCTTTCTATAATGGAATCAATGTGAAGAACACCGTTTCGGTCCGGCGGCGCGGAGCCGATTTTTAAGCAAAAAGAGGAGGCGAAAAACGATCCATGACGAAAGACAACGCCTTTCGAGAGCTCAAATTCTCGCCACCGCAACTGGTCATCGTATTTCTGGCCATCCTCGTTCTCGGCATCTTCGTCTTCCTTCTCGGGATTTCGGTCGGAAAGAAACAGCCGCAGCTTCTCGCCCAGGCCGGGAGGGCTTCGGCGCCGACGACGGAATCCGTGACGGCCCCGGCGGTAAAACCGGCCGACGTCACGACGTCGGTCGCGGCCGAAGAGCCGAAGACGAAATTGGAAACCCCTCCCCTCGCCGGGCAAACTCAGCTTCCGCAAGCTCGGGCGGAATCGAAGGCCGCCGTTCCGGCGGACAAAAAACCCTCCCCGACCGTCCTCGATAAGAAACCCGCCGGGACGAAGGCGGCCCCCGAGGTCAAAAAACCGAACGTTCCGCCGGCGTCCGGTTACCAAAACGCTCCCTACTACGTCCAGGTCAGCGCGAACGAAGACAAAGCCGCCGCGGTGGCGTACGCGAAGAAGATCGCGGCCTTCGGATACCCGACGATCGTCCTCGATCCGTTCGGGACGGATAAGCGGCCCGTCTATCGCGTCCGGGTCGGTCCCTTCGAATCCAAGCAGGATGCCACGGCGGAGCAAGGCAAGCTCGCGACGGCCCTGAAAAAAAAGAGGACCGACTTTTTTATCGTTAAAGGCTGACTCGCCAAGGCGGGAGAATGCACTTCTCGGACTATGTTTTTGCCGCGTTCTCGGGATTTCTCACCGCCCTCGCCTTTCCAAAAATCGAGCTGCCGTTTTTTCTCTGGGTCTCGCTCATCCCCCTTTTTTTTCTTCTCGCGCGTCTTTCGCCGAAGCGCGCCTTCGTGGCCGGCTGGACGGCCGGAACCTTTTTTTACGGAATCCTTCTCTACTGGATTCCCGCCGTTCCGGCCCATTACGGACATCTTCCGATGTCCCTCAGCCTCGTGATTTATCTCCTGTTGATCCTCTTTCTGGCGTTGACATGGGCCTTGTTCGCGCTGGTCTTCGCCGTCATCCGCCGCCGCCGTCCCGGTTTGGCGTTCTGGGCCGCTCCGTTTCTCTGGGTCGCGTTCGAGTATGCCGTCACCCACGTCTTGACCGGGTTTCCCTGGGGACTGCTCGGCCTCAGCCAGTATAAGAATCTGTCGTTCATTCAATTCTCGGCCGTGACCGGGATCTACGGCGTATCGTTCGTCCTTGTCCTTTTCCAGAGCCTTTTCGTTCATTCGATTCGGTCCGCCAAACGGCTGCCCTTCGCCTTTGGAACGATTCTCCTGGCGCTCGTCCACCTGGGCGGATTCATCGCCCTGGGCCACGTCCGGGAGACTCCCGAGTCCTTTCCCGCGGCCGTGATCCAGGGCAATGTCTCGTCGGACGTCTATTGGAAGGAGACCGTCCCGGCCGATGTGCTGACACTCTTCGAGGACCATCTCGCCCTCACCCGCCGGGCGGCCGAGCGGGGCGCCCGGCTCGTCGTTTGGCCGGAGTTCACGGTCCCGATGTGCTTTTCCTGCGACGAGCCGATTTATAAGAGCTTTAAAACCATTCTCACCCAGTATGTCCGGGAATCGGGACAGACGCTGCTCCTGGGGACGAACGAAACGACGGGACCACCCGGCCGGCAACTCTATTTCAACGCCGCGCTTTGCCTCAGCCCGGATCACGAGGTCACGCGATACGCAAAAATGCATTTGGTCCCCTTCGGCGAATACACGCCCTACAAGCCGGTCTTCGGGTTCATCGACAGAGTGACTCATGCGATCGGCGAAGTCACGCCCGGAACGGATTACGTTCTCCATTCCTTCCTGGGCCAGAAATTCGGCTCGCCGATCTGCTATGAGATCATCTTTCCCGACCTCGTCCGGCGCTTCACCAAGAAAGGCGCGACTTTTCTGGTGACGATCACGAACGACGGCTGGTACGGGACGACCTCGGCCCCCTACCAGCATTTCGCCAACGCGGTCTTCCGGGCGGTGGAGAACCGGCGGTTCCTTCTCCGCGCCGCGACGACCGGGATCAGCGGCATCCTCGACCCGTACGGACGGGTCGTCGCCGCGACCGAAATCGGCACGAAAACGGTCCTGACGGGAGTGGTCACGCCGGTTCACCGCCTGACCTTTTACGCCCGTCTCGGCGATGTCTTCGCCGGACTCTGCTTGACAATCGCCGCCGGAATCCTTATCCTAGCCCTTTTTGTGAGACGCCCATGAGCCCAAACATGACCGGTGACCATGCGAGCGACCTCGAAGCCCGGGCGCGCGAGCGCTTCGCTAAATTCGACGAGCTCCGAGGTTTTCTTTGACTTCGACCGGAAGAAAGCCCAAATCGAATCCCTGACCCAAGACCTGTCCGTCCCGGACGTCTGGCGAGACCAGAAGAAATTCCAGGCGCTCCAGCAGAGCAAGAAACGGCTCGAGCGCGAAGTCCAATTCCTGGCCGGGCTGTTCGAAAAGAAAGAGGAGATCGATGTCCTGCTCGAGCTGGCCCGCGAAGGCGAGGCCATCGATAAGGATTTCGAGACCGCCCTCGACGCGTTCCGGAGGCGCCTCGAAGAGGCTGAGCTCCAGGCCCTCTTTTTCGAGCCCGATGACACGCGCAACGCGCTCATGACCATCCATCCCGGCGCCGGAGGGACGGAGTCCCAGGATTGGGCCTCCATCCTTTTCCGCATGTACCTCCGTTACGCGGAGCGAAAAGGGTTCAAGGTCGAGCTCCTGGATACGCAGCCCGGCGAAGAGGCCGGCCTGAAGAGCGCGACCTTCCGCATCGAAGGCGATTTCGCGTTCGGCCATCTGAGCCAGGAGACGGGCGTCCACCGGCTCGTTCGAATCTCCCCGTTCGACGCCAACAAACGCCGCCACACGTCGTTCGCCGCGGTCTTTGTCTATCCGGAGGTTGACGAGGACATCGAGATCGCGATCAATCCGGATGACTTAAAGATCGATACCTACCGGGCCGGCGGAAAGGGCGGCCAACACGTCAACACGACGGACTCGGCCGTCCGCATCACTCACGTCCCGACCGGCATCGTCGTTCAATGCCAGAACGAGCGGTCCCAGCACAAGAACAAGGCTTCGGCGATGAAAGTCTTGAAAGCCCGCCTCTACGAGCTTGAACGAAAAAAGAAACTCCTGAAAATCGAGGAGCTCGAGGACGCCAAAACCGAAATCGCCTGGGGAAACCAAATCCGGTCCTATGTCCTTCACCCCTACAAAATGGTCAAGGACGTGCGGACGCGTCTGGAAACGGGCGACACGGATCGCGTTCTCGACGGCGACCTGGACGCGTTCATCAAGGCCAGCCTGGTCCTGCGGAAAACGAAAGCCGCCGCTACTTGACGTCCTCCCAGGCGGCGTCCATTTCGGCTAGGGTCGCCTGTCCCAGATTCCGGCCCCGCGCCTGAAGTCGCTTCTCGAGCTTGGCGAAGCGTCGGATAAATTTCTGATTGGCCCGCCGCAGCGCGACCTCGGGATTGAGCCGGAGCAGGCGGGCGACGTTGGCCAAGGCGAACAAACAGTCGCCGACCTCTTCCGCGATAGTCCTCGTCCGTCGGGTCGCCATGGCCGCTTCGAGTTCGCCGACCTCTTCCCTGACCTTCTCGAGCGCTTCGGCGGGGGTGGGCCAATCGAACCCGTATTGAGAAACGCGTTGGCCAATTTCGAAGGAGGCCAAGAGCGCGGGGGCCGAGGCGGCGATCCCCTCGAAATGGGAATCCCGTTTCTTCTCGGCCTTTTTACGTTCGACCCAAGCCTCGATCACGCGCCCGGCCGTCCCGGCTTTCGCGGTTCCGAAGACATGGGGGTGGCGGCGGACCATCTTCCGGTTGATACCATCGAGGGCGTCGGAGACCGAAAACGCCCTCTTCTCTTCGTAGAGGCGGGAAAGAAACACGACCTCCATCAGGACGTCGCCCAGCTCCTCGGCGATGGCCGCGGCATCGCCGCGGGAAAGCGCGTCCACGGCTTCATAGACTTCTTCCAAAAAGTAATTTGTGATGGACCGGGCGTCCTGCTCCCTGTCCCAGGGGCAGCCGTCCGGTCCGCGGAGCGTGGCCAAAAGGTCGACCAGGTCCTGGAATTTTCGGCCCGCGTCTTTGGCTCTTTTCACGGTGACCTCGCCTCGGGAAAATAGAAAGGCCTATTATTTTCTCGCCCTTGAAATAAATCAAGAGCCCCGTTCCTCTTATGTTTCTCTTGAATTTTCAGTAACTTCCGTGTAACATCTTTTATTCCCGGTGACCAACCGGACAATTCCTTGAGGACCATCGAGCGATGAGTGACGCAAAACAGAACACGGATCGGGATAAAGAATTTCTGCCGTCGCTTGATTTCGGCTCGATCGTTTTTCCGTTTTACACCCAAGCCCTGGTTAAACTCGGGTTGATCGAGGACCCGCTGAAAAAAACGGTCGAGGAAGACCTCGACTTCGCTAAACGCCTGGTCGACCTGCTCGACCTTCTCAAGGACCGGACCCAAGGCCGTCTCCAACCCGACGAGGAAAAATTCCTGGAGTCCTGCCTCATCCAGCTCAAGCTCAATTATATGGAAAAGGCCAAGATCCTGAAGACCTGACCGGATGAATATTTATCGTTCGTTCGACGAACTCCGCCCTTCTCCCGCCGGAACGGCCTTGGCCATAGGAAATTTCGACGGCCTGCATCTCGGCCATCAAAAGATCCTCCGGGCTCTGGTCAGGGAGGCCGTCCGGCGCCGTCTTGGGTCGTGCCTGCTGACGTTCTCCCCGCATCCCGAAAAGATGTTCGGGACGAAGAACATCCGCATGATTCAGACGCTCGAGCAGCGGCTCGACGGACTCTGTCGAGCGGGAGTCCAGTCCGCCTTGGTCGCGCCGTTCGACCGATGGTTCGCCGACCTTCCGGCGCGCGCGTTCGCCGAACAGACCCTGCATCATGGCCTCAACGCGTCGGTCGTCGTCGTCGGCGCGGGTTTTCGCTTCGGACAGGGCCGGCAGGGCGACCTGGCGATGCTCAAGGCTTTGGGACGCGAATACGGGTTCGAGGTCCGGACGGTCGCGCCCGTCATCCGGCACGGCAGCGCGGTCAGCTCCAGCCGGATCCGCGCTCTGCTCGGGCGCGGCGCCGTTTCCCGCGCTGCCGAGCTCCTCGGCCGTTCGTATACGATCGAAGGCGACATCATCTCGGGCGACCGCCGCGGCCGGTCGCTCGGTTTCCCGACGGCCAATGTCGAAACGCCCAACGAAATCGTTCCCTCCGGCGTGTTCCTAACGCTCTGCGAAGTCGAGGGGAAACTCCGGCCGTCCGTGACGAATGTCGGTCTCCGGCCCACGTTTGCCCGGAGATCGGCCGCGACGACGTCGGCTCGAACCCGGGCCCGGGAGGACGGCCTGCGGTCGGTCGAAACGTTCATCCTGGACTTCGACGGGAAGGTCTACGGGGCTCCCGTCAAAGTTCATTTCCTGAAAAAAATCCGGGAAGAACGTACGTTCCGAAGTCCGGCCGACCTCGTCCGGCAGATCGGACGGGACGTCGCGGCGGCGAGAAAATATTTCGAGAATATGGTATAAAAGACGGAGGAGCGTGGTCATGCAGGAAAAAATCAAGGCCAGCGTCATGGACGCGGCGAAGATGCGGCGTGTCGTTCAGCGCCTGGTCACGGAAATTCTCGAACGCAACCGCAACCTCAAGAACCTGGTCATCGTCGGCGTCCGGACGCGAGGGGTTTATCTCGCCAAGCGCATCGCGAAAATGATCCACGCCATGGAAGAGGTGGACGTCCCCGTCGGAGTCATGGACATCACCCGCTATCGCGACGATTTCACGGAGATCAAAACTAAAAACGAGGTTCAGAAAACCCATATCCCCTTTCGGGTCATCAAGAAAGACGTCCTCCTTGTGGATGACGTCCTCTTCACGGGGCGAACGATCCGGGCCGCGATGGAAGGACTGTTTGACCTCGGCCGGGCGAGATCCATCCAGCTCCTCGTCTTCATCGACCGCGGGCACCGCGAGCTTCCGATCCGCGCCGACTACATCGGCAAGCTGCTCCCGACCTCCCGCCGCGAGCTCGTCCAGGTCCACCTCAAGGAACTCGACGGCCGCGACGAGGTCTTGATCACCGAACCCGTCGACCTTATAAAATAAAACTCCGGATCCTTGGGGCTGCCGTGAACCTTCTGATCGTCAACGGACGCGTCGTCAACCCGTCGTCGGGGACCGATGCCGTCCTCGATATTCGGGTCGAAGACGGACGGTTCGCGGCCGTCGCGCCGCGCCTCGCGTCCGGAACCCTGCCGATGATCGACGCGACCGGCCTCGTCGTCGTGCCGGGGCTCATCGACATGCATGTCCACCTCCGGGAGCCCGGACAGGACCACAAGGAAACGATCGCCACCGGAACGCGGGCCGCGGCCCGCGGAGGATTCACGTCGGTCTGCGTCATGCCCAACACCGATCCCGTCAACGACGACCGACGCATCACGGAGCTGATCGCCGAACGGGCCGCGAAAACGGCGGTCGTCCGCGTCTTTCCGATCGCCGCAATGACCCGGGGACTCCGGGGCGCCGAACTTACCGACATGGCGGGCCTTCGAGCCGCCGGCGCGATCGCGTTCTCGGACGACGGGAAGTGCGTTCAGGACACCTCCGTCATGCGGCACGCCGTGACGACGGCGAGCGCCCTCGGCGCGCTCATTATCGACCATGCCGAAGAGGAGGCGCTCTCCCGGGGAGGCGTCATGCACGCGGGGCCGACCGCAGCCCGTCTCGGATTGGCCGGGATCCCCGCGGCGGCTGAAGAAACCATGGTCGCCCGCGACATTCTTCTGTCCGAACGCCTCGGCGCGGCCCTCCACCTCTGTCATCTCAGCACGGCGGGCGGGGCGCGCCTCGTCCGCGAGGCCAAACGCCGCGGCGTCCCGGTCACGGCCGAGGCCACGCCCCACCATCTTCTTCTGACCGACGAACATCTCGCCGGCCGCGACGCGAACTTCAAAATGAACCCGCCTTTACGAAGCGCGGCCGACGTGAGCGCCCTCGTCGAGGCCGTCGGGGACGGGACGATCGACGTCTTCGCCACCGACCATGCCCCGCACACGGCCGAAGAAAAGGCCGTGGGGATCGAGACGGCGCCCTTCGGCATCGTCGGGCTCGAGACCGCCGTCCCGCTCCTCCTGGACCGCATCGTTCGCCCGGGCGTGATTTCACTCGCCCGTTTCGTCGAGATGTTCTCGACGACACCCGCCCGTCTGCTCGGGCTTTCCGGGAAAGGCCGGATCACGCCCGGCGCGGATGCCGACCTGACCTTGCTCGACCTCCGCCGGCGCGTCGTCGTGGATGCCCGGGAATTCGCTTCCAAAGGCCGGAATACTCCGTTCGGAGGCTGGGCCCTCCAAGGCGTTCCGGCGATGACGATCGTCGCCGGCCGCGTCGTCTATCCCTTCCCGCGATGATGAAGAAATTTTTTAAGAATAAACCCAAAACCAAAGGGGACCTCGCCCAGCTCGAAAAACGGATCCGGTACCGCTTCCGCGACAAGGACCTCCTTCTTCGCTCCCTGACCCACAGCTCCTTCGCCTATGAGAACGTGGGCCAGGCCAAAGACAACGAGCTGCTGGAATTTCTCGGGGATTCGGTCGTGGGGTTGATCGCCGCCGACTATTTCTATCGCGCCTATCCCGACGTCACCGAGGGCGATCTCTCCAAGCTCAAATCGTCGGCCTCGAGCACGATCGCCCTCGCGGAATTCGCCCGGGCCATGGCCCTTGAACCGTTCCTCCGCCTCGGCAAGGGCGAGGACCGGAGCGGCGGTCGGACCAAGGACAGCATTCTCGCCGGACTGTTCGAAGCCCTGGTCGGGGCGGTCCATGTCGACGGCGGCTACGAAGCCGCCCGGACCGTCCTTCTCCCCTTCCTCCAAGGCACCACCAAAAAAATCAAGGGCGGCGACGAGGTCCAGATCAACAATTACAAGTCCGCCCTCCAGGAGTTCCTCCAAAAGGAAAACCTTCCGTCACCTCACTACAAGGTCGTTTCAGCGAAAGGGCCCGACCATAAGAAAGAATTCGTGGTCGAAGTCTATGTCAACAAGACGTCGTTGGCCAAGGCGCATGGGCGCTCGCGCAAAAGCGCGGAGCTCAAGGCGGCCGAAATGGCCTTGAAGAGCTTTTTCGGCCAGAAAATCAAATCTCTCAACGAAGAGACCTTCATTTTCAAAAAATAAGCCACGTCCGCCCCGGAACCTCCCCATGGTGAAGTGCGCGAAATGCCGGCAACGGAAAGCGAAGCGCCGATGTCCGGCCTTGCGCGACGACCTTTGTCCGGCGTGCTGCGGCCGGTATCGCGAAAAAGACATCCCCTGCCCGCCGACATGTCGATTCCTCGCCGAACACAAGCCCTATCAGGAAGAGAAGGTCCTTCGCCGGAGACCCGAGCGGACGGGCCGGACCGCGGCGAAGTCCAAAGAGGTCGACACGGACGAGCGCCTGGCCTGGCTCGGATGGCATATCGAAGCGCCCCTGTCCGAGATCGGAGAAAGCCGGCCGGAATGGACGGACGGCGACGCGATCCTCTCTCTCGAATACGCGCGCGATAAGCTCGCTCGAGGCCGGGTCCTCCTCCTTCTTCCCGGAGAAGAACGCCGTCCCTCGAACGCCGCCGGCGAAGCCGTATTCCAGAGCATGGAGGCCTGCCGTTTCGAAAAGACGGTCCTCCTCTCCTCCGAAGCGGAGGGATATACGGTCGAGGAAAAGATCGCCGCCCTCGACCGGGTCGTCCTCGCAGCCCGGGACCTGGCTCGCGAGAACGTCCGGGGACGGAGCTACCTGGAACACCTGCGCCGGACGTTCGCCCGGATCCGCGACGCGTCGCGCGCGTCCAAACTCATTACGCGCTAACCCCCAAAACCCGGCCCGGAAGACGGGGCGTCCCGTCTACTTGCTCAGCAGGGCATGAAAGAATCCGAGCGACGGGATATTGTCACAAACGATTTTGAGGATGACCATCATCGGCACGGCCAGGATCATCCCCGGAATGCCCCACAGCCAGCCCAAGAGGAACAAGGACACCAGGATAGCCAGGGGGCTCAAACCCAGCTTGCGCCCCATCAACCGCGGTTCGATGATCATTCCGACGACGGCGTCCACGGCGAGGAGGACGACGAGCATCCAGACCGCCCGCCAGGCGCTTTCAAACTGAAGGAGCCCCACGAGAAAGGGAATGATTTTGGCGATAAAAGCCCCGATGTTGGGAATGTAGTTCAGCACGAACGTGATCAGCCCGAACAGGATCGCGTAATTCACGCCGAACGAGATCATGATGACCGTGGCCAGCACGCCCGAGAGGATGCAGATGATGGTTTTGACCGCCAGGTATTTCTGAATCTGACGGTCGATATTGTCCACTATTTTCGTCAATTGCCCGGCCCGGTGTCCGGAAAACGAAGCTCGGATTTTGATGTTCAACCGGCCCCGGCCGGCCAGCATGAAGATCAGGAAAATCAGAACGAGCAGCAGGTTGGATATGAAATTGAGGAACGTTCCGAGGGACGACAACAGAAACGTGCCGATCTTGTCGATATCCAAGTTCTGGGCCCATGAGAGGAGGTCGACCTTCGACTTCGAGATCTTGAGCTCCGCTTGAAGAGAATTGAGCATTCCGTTGAATTTCTCGCCGTACGTGGGCAGGTCGGTGGCCAGGGTTTTACCGCTTGAGTAGAGGACGACGCCCATCAGATACAGGACGAAAAAGGTGAAGACGAAGATCACGAGGATGGCGATGGCCTTGGAGATTTTGAGCCGGCCCGTCAGGAAATCGAGGACGGGCGATAAAATGAAGTAGATGAAAAGGGCCAGAAAAAAGGGAAAGAGAACGGACTTGGCCAGGCGAAGGAAGACGCCGATGACGAAAATCGCCACGACGCCGCTCGAAAACGTCAAGATCTTATTGTTTTCCACCGACCGTATTGTAAACGAGAAGAGCGATCTTGTCCAATTCCCCGGCCCGTTCCTTCCGGAGGTGAGTCGGGGGGAGGGAAAATCACCCCGGTAATCACCTCCCCTGATGATTGACCGCCCGTTTTCCCCCGTTAAAATGGTATACGACCCAGGACCTAAGAATTAGGAAGACCAGGAATGAACGACCTGCATCGGACGGACCTTTTTTTCCTGCGCGCTCTGCTCGACAGCCTGAACGACGGGGTCATTTCTCTCGACGGCCGGAGTCGGATCGTGGAGTGGAACCGCGGGGCCGAACATATCTTCGGCTACCTTCGGGACGAAGTCCTGGGAAAAACCCTCGTCCGGCTGATCGGCGGACCGAGGTCGAGGGAGGTCGCCCGCGTCGTTCGGAACGTCCGCGAGCACAACCGGACCTACGTCAACATGGAAGCCGTCCGGTTCCGCCGCGACGGCTCTCCCGTGAATGTCAGCATCTCGGTCTCCCCGATCGTTGTCGAGGGGAGAAACCTCGGGTCCGTGGCCATCTATCGCGATATCACCGACCGAAAGCTCCGGGACGAGGAACATAAATCCGCCGAAAAAAAAGTCCGGGCCCTTCACGCCTTCAACCAGACGATCGTCCGCAGCCTGGCCGAAGGAATGATCCTCGAGAACACGAAAGGCCTGATCACGTTCGTCAACCCGACCATCGAGAAACTCCTCGGCTATGATGCCGGAGAACTCGTCGGGCAACACTGGAAAACCGTCGTCCATCCGGACGAGGTGAACGCCATCCAGGCCAAAACGAGCTCCCGGACGCGGACCACGCTCGAACAATACGAGACGCGATTTGCGGACAAATCCGGACGGCCCGTCCCGGTCCTTGTCCACGCCCGGTCGCTGTTTGAGCGGGGCCGTTTCACGGGTGTCCTCTCGGCCGTCACCGATATCTCAGCGCTCAAGACGATTGAGGCCGAGCTCAAAGCGTCCCAGGAAGAAGCCCTGGCCGCCAGCCGGGCCAAAGGCGAGTTCCTGGCGAATATGAGCCACGAGATCCGGACCCCGATGAACGGCATCATCGGCATGCTCGAGCTGGCGTTAGGCACGCCGCTCACGACCGAACAGAAAGATTTTCTCCTGTCGGCCCGCTCGTCGGCCGAGTCCCTGCTGACGATCATCAACGACATCCTCGACTTCTCCAAGATCGAAGCCGGCAAGGTCGAGCTCGCCGCCGAACCGTTCTCGCTGCGCGCGTCGGTCGAGAGCGCCCTTGACGTCATCGCCCCGACGGCCGCGAAGAAGGGCGTCGAGCT
>JBGOYP010000031.1:0-14053 GCA_041479785.1 Candidatus Aminicenantia bacterium
CGGCAATTGCGGCTCCGCGCCCTTTCCGGTCGCGGACGCGGCCTATGAGGAGACGCGCGAATCCATCCGGAAGAATTTCGGCATCGAACTCGACTGGCGCGATATCCAAGGCTTTTTTGAAAGGCTCGAGCGGTCGAAAACGGCGGTGAACTATGCTACGCTCGCCGGCCATGGAAACCTCCGCGGCGCGGCGATGGGTTTTGACGACCGTCCGGCTACGGCCCCGGAACTCGAGCGGATGTGCGCGCTCGTCGACGGTCATATGGCGCAAGGGGCGTTCGGCCTTTCGAGCGGGCTCGAATACACGCCCGGAAGCTTCGCCCGGGCCGATGAACTCGTCGCTCTGGGCGCGGTCGTTGCCCGGCACGGCGGCGTTTACGCGACCCACATGCGAGACGAAGGGGATCGCCTTCTAGAATCCTTGGACGAGACGATCGACACGGCAAAAAAATCAGGGGTGAGTCTTCAGGTCTCGCATTTCAAGGTCGCCTATCCGCGCAACTGGGACAAACTCGAAGCCGCGATTGGACGGGTCGAGGCGGCAAAAGCCGCCGGCGTGGACATCCTCTGCGACCGGTACCCATACATCGCCGGGGCGACGAGCTTGGACATTAATTTCCCGGCCTGGGCCCGGGCCGGCACGACCAAGGATTTCATCGCGCGCCTCAAGGACCCCGGCCTTGAAGGACGGCTCCGTTCCTATCTTGCCGGCCGAGAAAAAGGGCTTGGTTCCTGGGACAAAGTGGTGATCTCGTCCGTCCTGACGGATAAGAATAAAAAGTTTGAAGGGATGAACATTCTCGAAGCCGGCCGCACCGCCGGGAAACCTCCGTTCGAATTCATGCGCGACCTCCTCATCGAGGAAAACAATGAGGTCGGTGTCGTCCTCTTCATGATGAAAGAAGAGAACTTGAGGCGCATCCTGGCCCATCCGTTGGTCGTTATCGGCGCGGACAGCGAAGCGCTTGCCCCGTACGGCGTCCTCGGCCGCGGCAAGCCCCACCCGAGAACGTATGGGACATTTGCCCGCGCTTTGGGACGGTACGCCCGCGACGAAAAACTCCTGCCGCTCGAGGAGATGGTCCGGAAGATGACCTCGACCACGGCCCGCAAGTTCGGCCTCGAGAGCCGCGGGGTCTTGAAACCCGGGGCGTACGCCGACGTCGTGGTCTTCGACCCGCGCACGGTTATCGACCAGGCCACGTGGAAAGACCCTCACCGCTATCCGACGGGCGTATCCCATGTCGTCGTCAACGGGACCGTCGTCATCAAGAACGGCGATCATACGGGCGCCCTCCCGGGCAGGGTCCTGCGAAAAGGACGGGCATGATCTTGGGCCGCGCCGTCGCCGCTTGTCTCGTCTGGGTCGCGGCCTTCGGCGCGGGCGGAGGCGCCCGGCCCGAAATGCAAACGATCTCGATCCCGGGAATTCCCATGGAGCTAGTCTTCCGCACTCTCCAACCGGGCGAGGTCCTCCTTGCCGAGATGAAAGATTCACCATCGGTCCGGCGGATTTCCGTCCGGCTCGGCGGCCGGAAATATGAGATCGATCGTTCGACCGGGACCAGGCCGGGCGTTCTCATCGGACTCGACCTCGGGCTGAAGTCCGGCCCGCTGGTCCTGGACGTCGTCGGAGAGAAAACGGACGGGTCGGTCGAACATTATTCGGAAGAGCTGGCGGTCGCGCCCAGGGAATACTCGAAGAGATACATCCGCGTCGATGAAACGATGCTGGCCCCGCCCCCCGCGGAGAAGGAGCGGGTCAAGCGGGAACAGGACCTTCTTCAGGCCGTTCTTGGCGTGAAAACGCCCGATTGGCTGGGGACGGGTTCGTTCATTCCTCCTTTAGCTCAGGAGGCGTTTCAAAATTTCGGCCAAAACAGGATCTACAACAAAAGAGTCTCGTCGGTCCACGCCGGAGTGGACATCGCCGCGCCCTACGGGACTCCGGTCCGGGCTTCGAATTCGGGAAACGTCGTCCTGGCCAGCGACTTCTACTTAAACGGGAAAATCGTCGTCATCGACCACGGCCGCGGCGTCTTCAGCCTCTATTTCCATTGTTCGAAGCTTCTCGTAAAACGCGGCGACAGGGTCCGGAAGGGCGCGTTCATCGCCAGGGTCGGGAACACGGGGCGATCGACCGGGCCCCACCTGCACTGGGGCATCCGGATCTTCGACAGCCGCGTCGACCCCTTCTCGCTCGTCGCCCTGCCGTTGGAATGATCCCCTAAGCTTTTATTTTAAATAGGCGGCGAGCCAGCCGAGGACCGTCGCATACCACAGCTCGGCGTTCAAGGGCTTCGTCACGAAGTGGTCTTCATCGGGGAAGAACAGGAATTTTGAAGGCACGTTCATCCGCTGGAGCGAGGTGAAGAGCTGCAGCCCCTGCTCGAGCGGGACCCGAAAATCGTTGTTGCCGTGGATGACCAGGCACGGCGTCTTGAAGTTCTTCACAAAATGACTCGGCGACCATTTGGTGTATTGCTCCGGGTTCGTCCACGGGGTTCCGAGCTGCTCCCATTCGGGGAACCACAACTCCTCGGTCGAACCGTACATCGAGCGCAGGTCGAAGACCCCGTCATGCGACACGAGGCAGGCAAAGCGCGTCGTATGGCCTTCGATCCAGTCGATCATGTAGCCGCCGTAGGAAGCGCCCGCGGCCCCGACTTTCGTTCTGTCGAGATAGGGACACGCCGCCAGCAGATGGTCGAGCCCTTTCATGATGTCTTCAAAGGGGCGGCCGCCCCAGTCGCCGACGATCGCGTCCGAAAATCTCTGGCCGTAGCCGCTCGAGGCGTGGAAATTGATCATGGCCGTGACAAATCCGGCCGCGGCGAACATCTGGGCGTTCCAGCGGTAGTGGAATTCGTCTTTCCACGGGCCGTGCGGTCCGCCGTGGACGAGCAGAACGAGCGGATATTTTCCGGCGGCGTCGAACGCCGGCGGTTTGACCAACCAGCCGTGGACCTTGTCCTTGTCCGCGCCATCGAACCAGAACTCCTCGGCAGGATTCATTTGGAGCCGGGCGAGAAGGTCCTTGTTGACGTCGGTCACCTGGGTCAGCTTTTTCGAGCCGGCGTCGTAGGTCCAGATATCGGACGGCCGGTTCATCGCCTGTTTCAGGAAAACGAACGTTTTGCCGTCGGGAAGGAGGCTGACCGAGCCGAACGTCAGCCCGTCGAGGAGCTTTTCGATTTTTCCGTCGGCGAGTGTGACTTTGAACAGCGCGTTCCGCCCTTTGTCATCCGCGTCGAAATAGAGGGCGGCCCCGTCCTTGGACCACACCGTTTCGTTGACCGAATAATCCAAACCGGCGGTCAGGGAACGGGTTTTCCCGCTCGCCCGGTCACAGAGGACCAGGACCAGCTTATCGGATTCATAGCCGGGCCGGGACATGGCCCGATAGGCGAGATATTTTCCGTCGGGGGAGTAGAGCGGTTGGTTGTCGTTGGCTTTGTTCGTCGTGACCGGCCGGACCGTCCCGCCTTGGGCGGGAGTGATAAAAATGTCATTATTAGTACCGATGGCTTTCTTCAGGTCCGGGTCGATGTTGCGGACGAACGCGACCTCGGTCCCGTCGGGGGAAAACGCGTAATCCGGGTTTCCTCCGAGGTCCAGCGGCGGCGCGTCGTAGTCGCCCGGCGTCACGTCCCGGGCCGGCCCGCCTTCGGCCGGCATCACGAACAGATGGCTGCGCGTGCCGTTGTTCCAGTTATTCCAATAGCGAAAAAGGAGCGTCTCGTAAAGGCGCGCCTTGACTCGGCTTTTTTCCGCCTCGGCGGTTTTTTTCTTGTTGGCCTCGTCGTCAGGGCAATCCGGATAAACCGACGAGGTGAAGGCGAAATATTTTCCGTCAGGAGACCACATCACTCCGGACGCGCCTGTCGAGAGGTTGGAGACTTGATAAGCTTCGCCGCCGGCTGGCTCGATCATCCAGATTTGGGGCGAGCCGCCGCGCGAGGAGATGAACGCGATCCGCTTTCCGTCGGGCGACCACCGCGGGTTCAGGTCGGAGGCCGGACTCGACGTGAGCTGTCGGGATTCCCCGCCGTTCGACGGAACGATCCAGATATCGCTGTTGGCGCGGTTGGCGGCTTTGTCGATCACCGTGACGACGAAGGCGATGTGCTTTCCGTCGGGCGATGGCTGGGGGTCGGTGACGCGTTTGACCGAGATGAAATCGTCGAATGTCAGGGGCTTCTTTGCCTGGGCGAAGACCGGCCCGGCCCCGATCGCCAGGACGGCGAGCAAAATGCACGGGAAGGAAATTCTGTTTTTTTCTCTCATGAGGACTCCTCTTCGATAAATATCACCGTCCGCGATTATAGCGCAGCCTCGGCTCGGCTGCCAACGCGCGTCCGGGTCATGCGGCGGACACGGTTCGCGAACCCTACCGCGCCGCCCGGCGTTTTCATTGACAACATCCGTCGCGCTCTCTATAGTATGAGCTCGTTTTCATCATGACGGACGCAAGCACGAATCAACGGTCGGGGTCGGTCCTTGGCCAAGCCATCCGGGCGGCATATCGCCGCGGCGAGGAGGATGAAACTCTCGAGCCCCTCGTCAAAGTCGATCGGTCGGGCGCGCCCCGGGGGCGTTTCTCGCGCGGCGATGCCGTCATTTTCTACGACATCCGGGGGGAAAGGGAAATCGAGATCACGCGGAGCCTGACCGAACCGGGTTTTCCCCATTTTCGCGTTGTCGACGACCTCGGCGTCGATTTCGTGACCTTGATCGAATATGAGCCGAGTCTCCGTGTCCGGGTGGCCTATCCCAAGGAGGAGAAGATCAAGAATACGCTGGCCGAGGTCGTCTCCCGCGCCGGCCTCCGGTTGGCGAAAATCGCCGAATCGGAAAAAGCCACCCATATCGGCTTTTTCATGAACGGAAAGAACGACGCCGTTTTCCCCGGCGAGGAACGGGTCATCGTACCGTCCCCGCAGACCATCGCCAACTACGACGAACAACCCGAAATGAGCGCCGGCGAGGTCGCCGACGAGATCATTAAAAAAGCGCGCGATCCGCGTTTCCGGGTGGTCGTCGCGAATTTCGCCAACGTGGATGTCGTCGGACACATCGAAAAAAAAGAAGCGGTTCTCCGGGCCGTCGAGACCGTGGACCGCGAGCTGGGCCGGGTCGTGGCCGAAGCGGAAAAACACGGCGTGACCCTGATCGTGACGGCCGACCACGGCACCGTCGAAGAATGGCTTTATCCCGACGGCGTGGTCAACACCGGGCACACGAAAAACCCGGTCCCGTTCGTCCTGGCGGATTTTTCCGAGCGCGACCCTTTCGTCCTCCGCCTTAGAGACGGGGGCGAACTGGCCGATGTCGCGCCGACGGTCCTGGACGTGCTGGGGATCGCGCCCCCTCCGGAAATGACCGGCCGGAGCATTCTTTGCGCCGGCGGTCGCGGTTCGCAAAAACGAACCCAAATCCTTCTCATCATCCTCGACGGATGGGGCGTCCGGGACGCCGACGCCGGAAACCTTATCGCCCAATCTCGAACGCCGAATTTCGACGCTCTTTGGGCTCGGTTTCCCCGCGCCCTCCTGCAATCCTCGGGCGAAGCCGTCGGCATGCCGGCCGGGACGGTCGGCAATTCCGAGGCCGGCCATCTCCACATCGGCGCGGGCCGCCGGATTCTCCTCGACCGGGTCCGGATCGACAACGCCATCGCGGACGGGACCTTCTTTTCGAACCCGTCGTTTCTCGAGGCCATGGGCGGGGCCAAACGGCGGGGCCGGGCCCTCCATCTTATGGGCATCGTTTCTCACTACTCTTCGCACGGCACGATTCGGCACCTTTTCGCCCTGCTCCAGGTGGCCAAAAAGGTCGGCCTCCCGGAGGTTTATATCCATGCTTTTCTCGGCCGGAGAGGGGAGAAGCCCGAAAGCGGAGCGATCTACATCGAGAAAGTCGAGGATTATTGCCGGGAGCTTGGCCTCGGCGAAGTCGTGACCGTCATCGGGCGTTACTGGTCTCTGGACCGCGAGGAGAACTGGACCCGGGTCGAGAAAGCCTATCGGGCGCTCGTCCACGGAGAGGGGCGGCCCGTCGGCAACTTTTTTGTCCGGAATTCGTAGATAGAAGAGCATGAATATCGAGCTGCAGAACATCCGCTTCAGCTACGGAAGTATCAAAGCCCTCGACGGCGTCGATTTGATACTCGGCGCCGGGGCCTGCGGCCTGCTCGGGCCGAACGGCGCGGGCAAAAGTACCCTTCTTCGCATTCTTTTGGGTTTTCTCAAGCCGGCCGACGGCGAAGGAACGGTCCTTGGCTACGACATCCGCCATGAGCCGTTTGCGATCAGACGCCTCGTCGGCTATATGCCCGAGGACGATTGCCTCATCCCGGGAATGGATGCCGTGACGTTCACGGCCTATTTCGGCGAGCTCTCCGGAATGCCGCGCCAGGAGGCGATGAAGCGGGCTCATGACGTCCTGTTCTATGTCGGGCTCGGCGAATCCCGGTATCGCATGCTCGAGACCTATTCGGCCGGCATGAAACAGCGTCTGAAGATGGCCCAGGCCCTCGTCCACGACCCGAAGCTGCTGTTCCTCGACGAGCCGACGAGTAACCTCGACCCTCAAGGCCGGGTCGAGGTCCTGGACCTCATCAAAGACATTTCTTCAAAAAAAGACATCAACGTCCTCGTCTCTTCGCATATCCTTGGAGATATCGAGGCGACGTGTTCGCACGTCGTGATCTTGAACAAAGGCCAGGTTGCGGCCCAAGGCGAGATCGAAGCGCTGAAGGCCGTCACATACAGCCTCTACGAACTTCGGATCAAGGGCTCCGGCGACGGTTTTATCCGGGCCCTGGAAGGGCAGGGATGCCGCATCGAACCGACCGAAGACGGCCTCCTTAAAATCTATATGCCTCCCGGGTTGCCGCGGACCGCGCTGTTCACGACGGCGGAGCGGGAAAGGGTCCAAATTCGCTATTTTGTCAAAAGCCGGACTTCGCTCGAGGACCTCTTCGCGAAGACGGTCGGAGTGGATTGACGACGATGCCCATCGCGGAGCAAGGTTACGCCCACTGGACGGGAACGTTCGTCGAACGGCGATTGCCGTGGTGGCCGGTCACGCGTCTCGGGATTCGCCTCGCCTTTAAACGTAAATTTTTCAAGTTTGCGTTCGCTTTTTCGTTCCTGCCGGCGTTCATTTTTCTGGCCGGGATTTATATCTCCGAACGGATGCAGGATTTTCAATTCATGGTTCGGGGCCGGCAATCGGTGAATTTCCTGAACATCAACCCGGCGTTCTTCCGCTCCTATTTCACGGCGGACGCCCTGCTGTTCATTATGGTTATGCTCATGGTCCTCGCCGGCGCGGGCCTTATCGCCGACGACCTGAAGCAAAACGCCCTTCAACTCTACTTCGCCCGGCCGCTGCGGAAACGCGATTATATCGCGGGAAAGCTTTTCACGGCGTTCTTTTTCCTCTTGAGTCTGACCCTCGTCCCTGGCCTTCTTTTCATTCTCTTCAAGCTCATCTTCGCGGGCAGCTTCAAACTTCTGGTCGATTTTCCCTGGCTTCCGCTTTCGGTCATCGGCTATTCGTTCGCCCTGACCCTGTTTTTATCGCTCTACACCCTGCTTGTCTCTTCGCTCAGCCGGAATCGGCGTTATACGGCGATCCTGATCTTCGTCATTTATATCTTGTCGGACGTCTTTTTCGGGATCTTCTATGGGATCTTCCGGAACCCATATTTTTCGTTGTTGTCGATCAAAAGCAACCTCCAGCAGATGGGTGCGGCGATCTTTGGCGTCGCCCCGAGGTACAATATCCCCTGGGTTTATTCGTTCCTGGTCCTGGCCGCGATCGGGACCGCGTCCGGGTTCATTCTCAAGAATAAAGTCCGGGGCGTCGAGGTGATTCGGTGACGGCCGTTATCCGCGCGGACAATCTCAGCAAGTGGTACGGAAACGTCCTCGGCCTGTCCGATGTGTCCCTCGAGATCGAGGCCGGGATCACCGGTTTGCTCGGACCGAACGGCGCCGGAAAATCGACGTTCATGAAGCTGGTCACGGGACAAATGCGGCCCAGCCTCGGCCGGATCGCGATCCTCGGCCAGGACGTCTGGAACCGCTATGCCCTGTTTCGCCGGATTGGCTTCTGTCCCGAGCAGGACGCTTTCTATGAGGAGATGACCGGCTGGGAATTCCTCACGGGATTGCTCGACCTGCACGGCTTTTCCCGCGGCGAGGCCGCGTCCCGGGCCCGGCGAGCCCTCGAACTCATCGAGCTCGTCGACGCGAAGGACCGCCTGATCCGGGGCTACAGCCGCGGCATGCGGCAGCGCTTGAAAATCGCCCAGGCCATCGCCCATGACCCCGACGTCATCATCCTGGACGAGCCTTTGAACGGCCTCGATCCGCTCAGCAAGAGGAAAGTCATTCGCCTGATCAAGGACTTCAAGGAAGCCGGGAAAACGGTCCTCGTCTCGAGCCACGTCCTGCCGGAGATCGAAGCTTTGACCCGGACGATCGTGCTTCTCCATCAAGGCAAGATCTTGGCCCAAGGGGATATCCCTTATATTCGCGACTTGATCGATAAACACCCGCATATGATCGCGGTTACCTGCCGCGACCCGCGCCGGCTGGCGGCCGCCGTCGTCGGCGAATCCTCTATCCTGGATATCCGCTTCGGGCCGGACCCCGGGACGGTCGTTTTCGAGACGCGCGACCGCGACCGAGTCTTTGGTCTTTTAACGGCGCTCGCGGCCGGCAACGCGTTGGACGTCGAGGAGATCTCGTCGCCCGACGACAATCTCCAAGCCGTCTTCGATTACCTGGTGGGGAGATGAGAACGATGCGCAACGCCATCCGCACCGTGTACTCGTTCACCGCGTTCATCGGCCGCCGGAGCCGGAAAACCCGTCTCTTCGCCCTCGTCTGCGGTCTGCCCGTCCTGGCGGCGGCGGTCATTCAGGCCGGACGCCTGTTCTTTGGGGTCACAGGCATCGACGGCCTGTCCATTTTCAGCGGCGTGATCCTGGCCTTTGACCTCCAATTCCTGATCCTCATCCTGGCCCTGTTCCACGGCACGTCCGTCTGCTCGGACGAAGTGGAGAACAAGACCCTGACCTATCTTACGACCCGTCCCGTCCCGAAACCGGCGATCATCCTCGGGAAGTACGCGGCCTATGCCGTTCTCTTGACCGTCCTCGTCGCGGCGAGCGTCCTTCTTTCGTTCGTGATCTTATCGGTCGACCGGCTGGGGGACGCTGCGGCGTGGCTTCGCATGTTCGGCAGCCTGGGTGTGCTGGCCCTTGGGCTGGGCTGCTATCTGGCGTTCTTTACCCTCGTCGGGACGTTCTTGAAGAAGTCGATCCTCTTCGGCCTTGCGTTCAGCTTCGGCTGGGAGAACATCGTCCAGTATTTTCCGGGCTCGACCCAAAAATTCACCGTCATGCATTACCTGAAATCGCTGCTCCCCGTGGGGTCTTCGGACGGGGGAGCCTTGGCGTTTCTGGTTTTTCGTCTTGAGCCCAGCCGCCCGGCCGAGGCGGTCGCCCTGCTGGCGGTCCTGACCGCGGCTTTTCTCGGCGCGGCGTGCCTGGTCTTCTCTAAAAAAGAATATCTCTTTGACGAACAGACGTGATGTTCGTCCCGATCATTTCTTGATTTCGGCCTTCTTCTCGTCCTTCTTGTCTTCGGCTTTTTTCTCCTCGCCCTTGGTTCCGGCGAGTTTTTCCTTGACCTGGGCTTCGGCCGTTTTGCTCAGCTTGTTCAAAAGCTCGTCGGGAAGGCTGGCGAAGATCCGGATATTGTCCGGCGCCGAGGTGACCTCGATCTTGTTCAGAAGTTCGCCGACCTCGGGCTTTTCCCCGGCGGCCATGCCCCCGATGGCCTTGAATCCGTTGAGCGTATCGGCCAATTTCTTGTTCTTCTCGGCGTCGCCGCCCAGCCCCTTGATTTCTAACTGGAGCGCTTTATTGGCATAGTCGAAGAAGATCGAGAGGGCGTGGATGTCGGCGAGGTCGGCCGCCATCGGGTTCTTGGCCACAATGTCTTTCATCATTTCGGGCGGGAACGCGATGACGCTCCAGGCCATGGCGTTGGTGTTGGCCGTTTTAATCAGGGCGGCGACCTTCTCGTTTTTAAGGACGCTTTCCGATTTTTTCTTGAAGACATCGATGACGGACTTGATGTCCGCCTCGTTGCCGATGGCGATCCGCGTCTCATCCAGGAAGGCGCCGAACATCGGCTTGTCTTTTTCTTCCGGGCTTGCGAACAGGACGATCCCCTCATAGGTCTGTTCGATCAGATTGGGTGTCAGCTCTTTAATTTTCGCCAGGAGCTTGGTTTTGTCGTAGACGAGGCTCACGACTCCGGCGCCCGACGCGAGGGCCTCTTCCCCGGTCCCCGTTGCGCTAAAACCGATGACGAGCGATTGGATGTCTTTCTGCGGGTCGATGCCGGTCTGCTTGATGAATTCCTGGTATTTCTGATACTCCGCGCTGTCCTTGATTGCCTTATCCACGACCTCGGTCGTGATCGCCCGATGGACGTCGATGACGACGACCCCGTTCATGGTTTTCGGAAGCACCGAAAGCAAGTCGTTCAATTTCGAGCCTCCGGCGCTCTTGCAGCCCGTCAAACCGAAGGCGACAAGGATCAGAGCCAGTCCGAGAGCGGTGCGTTTTTTCATCATATTCCTCCTCTCTTTCCTATACGAAATAAACCCGGCAATAGTTCACGGAAGCGAATATACCACATTTACCGGGAATTTGGTATAAAGGAAGACTGTCGTGGGACGCGAATCGAAGGAGGTCGAAGCCCATGCGCATGAAACGTTTCTGGATTCTCGGTCTCGTTTTGGCCGCCGCCGCGGCGTTAGGACCCGCTGTTGCCGGGAACGGACAAACGCCCGCCGCGCTCGACTTGAAAGCGCGCGCCGCCGTTTTCGACCGCTGGCTCCGCCTCCGGCTCGACATCGTCCTGCCCGAGATCATGCGGCGGGACAAGGTCGATATGTGGGTCGTCATTGGCCGCGAATACAACGAGGACCCGGTCTATTTGACGATGGTTCCGTCCTCTTCGATGTCGGCCCGGCGCTTGAGCATTCTCGTCTTCTATGACCCAGGCCAGGGCGCGGTCGAACGGTTCTCCGTCAGCCGGTACGGCCTCGGCGACTTTTACAAAGCGCTCTACGAGCCCGGGAAAGCCGATCAATGGGAGACCCTGGCCCGCCTCGTCAAGGAGCGAAATCCGCGAAAGATCGCCGTCGACGAGTCCGACGTCTTCGCTTTCGGCGACGGCCTTTCGTCCACCCATAAAGCGAAACTCGTCCAGGCCCTCGGGCCGGATTTGGCCAAGCGACTGGTTTCCGCCGAGAGGTTGGCCGTAGGCTGGCTCGAACGCCGGGTCCAAGACGAAATCGAGGTCTATCCTCAGATCGTCGGCATCGCCCACGCCATCATCGCCGAGGCTTTTTCCCGGACGGTCATCACGCCGGGCCTGACGACGACGGACGATGTCGTCTGGTGGATGCGCGAGCGGATCGCCGAACTGAAGCTCGGGACTTGGTTCCAGCCGTCGGTCTCGATCCAGCGGCCGAAATCGAGCCTGCTAAAGGACCCGGAGGTCATCCATCGCGGCGATATGCTCCATTGCGATATGGGCACTACCTATCTGGGTCTGAATACCGACACCCAGGAGCTGGCGTATGTGCTGCGCGACGGGGAAGACGACGCCCCGGCGGGCTTAAAGAACGGCCTGGCGCGGGGCAACCGGCTTCAGGACATCCTTGTTGGGGAGTTCCGGGAGACCCGGTCGGGGAACGATATCCTTGCCGCGGCGCTCAAAAAGGCGAAGGAGGAAGGCCTCAGGCCGAGCGTTTATACGCATCCTCTCGGGTTCCACGGTCACGCCGCCGGCCCGACGATCGGACTCTGGGATATGCAGGACGGAGTTCCCGGGGCCGGCGACTATCCATTATTCGCCGACACGGTCTACTCGATCGAGCTCAATGTCACGGCGGCCGTGCCGGAGTGGGGCAACCAAGACGTCCAGTTCGCGCTCGAGGAGGACGCCGTCTTCATGCGGTCGGGAACCCGTTTTCTTGACGGCCGGCAGACCAGGCTGTTGATCATAAAATGACGCTGGAACTCTACCCGCAGGACGAAAGGAAGACTGCTCATGTCCATGACGCCTTTTCAGCAGCTTATCCATAGCCGCCGGAGCATTCGCCGCTATATCCCGCAGCCGGTCGAACGCGACAAGATTTTGGCTTGTCTCGACGCGGCCCGGATAGCGCCGTCGGCAAGCAACTCCCAGACGTGGCGTTTCCTCGTTATCGACGATCCCGACCTCAAGACCCGTTTCGCCAAGGTCGCCTTTTCCGGAATATATGCCAACTGCCGTTTCGCGGCCGAGGCGCCGGTCCTCATCCTGATTACGGCCAAGCTCGATTTCGTCACCCATCAGCTGGGAAAGCAGATCCAAGGAATTCCCTTCTTTCTGATCGATATCGGGATATCCGGAGAACATCTGATTCTCCAGGCGGAGGAATTCGGACTCGGGACGTGCTGGATCGGCTGGTTCGATATGCGAAAAACGCGGAAATTCTTCAAGATTCCGCGGACCTATAAAATCGTGTCCTTGATCTCCATGGGATATTACGAGAAGCGGCCGCCGCGCGACCGGGTTCGCAAGCCGTTGGAGGAGATCGCCTGGTTCAACCGGTTCGAAGGCTGAACGGCGCAGCCCGGGCAATGACGGAAAGACAGAAAAACATGACCTTTTTCGCGATGGTCCTCGGGATCTATGCGCTGATGAATTTTTATGTTCTGCGCCGGGGCTGGCAAGCCCTCGCGGGGACGGGCACGGTCCGGATTATCGTTTTAGCCGCTTTTCTCGGCCTGGCGTCCTGCATGTTCGTCGGTCGCGTCATAGGAGCCCGGCGGCCCGGTTCCGCGGCCGAATTCGTAACCGCGGTCGGCTATGCGTATTTGGGCGCGCTTACGATCCTTCTCTGTTTAGTCGCGGCGGTCGACCTCCTCCGACTGGTCAACTTCATCGTCCGCATCTTTCCCGCGTCGTTTCAGGCCCATCGGCAACTCGCCGGCCGGGTTGGCTTTTTCGCGGTCGCCGGAATCGCCGCCGTCCTGCTTGTTCTCGGCGCGGTGCGAGCGTATCAGCCGCGCGTCCGGAACTGCGACCTGACGATTGCCAAGTCCGCCGGAAGCCTGACGTCGCTCAATTGCGTGGTCGTCTCGGACCTGCACTTCGGACCCCTCATCCGGTCCCGGTACCTGGAGAAGATCGCCGGGATGGTCCGGGCGCTGGCACCCGACTTAATTCTTCTTCCGGGAGACATCATGACGGAAGAGCTGCCGCCCGCGGAATTGGAAAGGATCATCGCCCTTTTTCGGAGCATGACTTCCACATACGGGTCGTTTGCCGTGACCGGAAACCACGAAACGTACGGTGACCTCGTAAAGAATGTTGAACTCTTCGAGAAAGCCGGCATTCGGCTTCTCCGGGACGAAGCCGTTGACGTGGCCGGTTCGTTCATCATCGCGGGCCGGCTCGTCCGGGACGCCGTCCGGCGGGGAGAGCACCGTAAGCCCTTGGCCGAGATCCTGGCCGGAGCTGACAAGCGCCTCCCGGTCATCCTGATGGACCACCAGCCCATGGATCTTTTCGAGGCCGAGGAGGCGGGCGTCGACCTCCAGGTCTCGGGGCACACGCACGGCGGACAGATGTTTCCCTTCACTTTCATCAACAAGCTCATCTATGAGAAGGACAAAGGGCCTTATCAACGCGGCGCGACCCACTATGACATCACGGAGGGCGCCGGTTTCTGGGGGCCTCCCTTCCGGATCGGAAGCCGGAGCGAGATCGTTCGGATCAGGCTTCTTTTTAAAAACTGACGGCAATTTCGCGTTCAGGCCGGTCTCCCTGTCAAGCCATTTAAAAAGCTTACCGTAGCCGGTATCATCTTGCCATTTAAAAAGCTTACCCAAGGGAGACTCCAGCTAGGGGGATTCTGGGGGCTTTGGGATTGACGAGCCGCGAACCCAGATTCCTCGACAGGGTCC